>JBBIMX010000004.1:0-77228 GCA_037444165.1 Deltaproteobacteria bacterium
AATTCGGGTGAAAAGGGTTGACTGTTTGCGAGATTATAATAAAATATAAAATCAATCCCTGAAACGAAGGAGCAGAAAAAAAACAGATGGAAGATAGAATCCTAATCGTCGATGATGAAGAAGTGGTCTGCCATATTTTAGACAAAAGACTGACCATGGAAGGCTACCTCTGTACCACTTCCAACAATGGAAAGGAAGCCCTCACTCACTTCTATAAAGAATCTTTTTCCATTATTATCTCGGACATCAAAATGCCCGAGATGAACGGAATAGAGCTTCTAAAAAGGGTCAAGGCCATCCATCCCAGGATGAAGATGATCATGGTCACCGCTTATCCAGATATAGATATGGCCGTGGAGGCCATGCGGCTGGGGGCCTACGACTTTCTCATCAAACCAGTGGATTTAGAACTGGTCGTTCTCAGCGTAAAGAGGGCTCTGGAGAGTAAGCGTCTTGAGGAAGAAATCGAATCCTATCACAATCGATTGGAGGAGTTAGTCGAGGAGAGGACGGCAAAACTCCAGCAGGCCTATCGGGTTCTTAAAAAAGCCCATCTCGATTCGGTAAAGGTTCTTGCCGAGGCCATTGATGCAAAGGATCCCTATACTCGAGGACATTCCGATCGGGTAAAACGAATGAGTTTAAGTATCGCTCGGGGATTGGGATTTTCAGAAGAAAGATTGGAAGCCCTTGAATATGGCGCCTTACTTCATGATATCGGAAAGATAGGGATCAAAGACGAAATCCTTCAAAAGCAAGGGCCTCTGAGCCCTGAGGAGTATCGAATCATTCAGGCCCATCCCCTCATAGGAGAAAAGATTGTGGAGGGGGTCGAATTTTTTCGAGACAAGATCCCTATGATTCGTCATCATCACGAACATTATGATGGGAATGGATATCCGGATGGACTGGCCGGAGAGCAGATTCCTCTCGAAGCCAGAATCATCACCGTGCCCGATGCCTTTGACGCGATGACCAGTATTAGACCTCATCGAAAGGCAAGGCCTCTGCAGGAAGTTTTGGAGGAGCTGGAGAAGTTTAAAGGGACCCAATTTGACCCTCAAATTCTCGATTATTTTATAAAGGAAAAGGTTTATAAACTCTTATAACGATAAGAGATGCCTGCCAATTTAACCCCAGAATATTTAGAAGCTGAGGCCAAATTTAAACAGGCAAAGACCATTCCAGATAAAATCAAAGCTCTGGAAGTCATGCTGGCGGTCATCCCGAAACACAAGGGAACCGAAAAGATGCGGGCTCAACTCAGGAGCAGGATGGCTAAGCTGAAAGAAGAGCTCCATCGAAAACCTACCATTTCCCGGGCAGAACAGGCTTTTAATATCAAGAAAGAAGGGGCGGGGCAGGTGATTCTATTGGGTCTCCCTAATGCAGGGAAGTCGAGCCTTTTTTCGAAGGTGACCAATGCCCCCTCCGAAATAGGGGATTATCCCTTTACGACTCAAAAACCGATCCCAGGAATGATGCGATTCGAAAATATTCAGATTCAATTGGTAGATACCCCTCCCCTTCAATTGGATCATATCGAACCTGGATTCCCAAACCTCATTCGGAATGGAGATGCCCTTCTCATTGTGTTAGATCTTGGAGACGACCCTCTTTTCCAGATGGAGGTTTTAACGGAAATCTTAAAGGAGATGAAGATAAAGATGATTGGAAGAGAACAGGCCTCCCCACCAGAGGTAGGATGGGTCTGTAAAAAAAGTCTTCTCATCGGGAATAAATGTGATCTTCCAGAGGGGATGAGAGAATACAGAAAGCTGGAAGAGCAGGTGAATGGAATCTTTCCCCTCCTCCCCATCTCCACTCGAGGGGAGATGAATTTCGAAGAGATGAAGAGAGAGATCTATCTCCTTCTCGATATTATTCGGGTTTATACAAAAGCCCCTGGCAAGGAACCCGATTACACTGAACCCGTCATCCTAAAAAAAGGGAGCACGGTAGAAGACGTGGCCCTCTCCATCCATAAGGAGTTTGCTCAAAAACTTCGCTATGCGAGAATATGGGGATCCGGAAAGTTTGGTGGCCAGATGGTGAAGCGGGATTTCCCCGTCCAAGAAGGAGACGTGGTGGAGCTCCATATCTAATGCCGAAAGAAAAGCACCTCATTAACTCTTTTACGAGAAGAATTTTTTTGCGATGGATTTTAGGTCTCTCCCTTCTTCCTTTCTTGCCTCTCCATTTCTCTGAAATCGGGGCGAATCCCTATTCTTCCTTAAGAGGAGAACGCCTCTCCATAGGAAGGTTTTTCAATGGAGAGGAGTTAAGCTATGAGATTGGATTTTGGTTATTTACTCGAGCAGCCGTAGGAAAGCTCTCCTTTAGAGAGATGGAACAGAAAGGTCACTATCTCTCCACCCTTCAGGGTGAAACCCTGGGTGTCCTGGGATTTATCTCTCGATATCGAGTGGATACCTACCGGGCAATGATGATGGAGGTGGAAGATGGGAATCGACTTCGCCCCCTTCGATTTGAAGAGGAGATAAAAATTGGAGATAGGTTTAGGAGAAGAACCTATCTCTTCGATTATCAAAAAATGAAGATGATTCGATTGAGGCAGAGAAAGGATGGGACCATAGAAAGAAGAGAGGAAGGGATTCCTCAGGGAAGAATCTATGATGATTTTCTTACGGCCTCGTATAATTTTCGCTATGGGGTCTATGGAGAGATCGAAAGGGGAAGAACCTATAAGATCCCAACTTTCCCTAAAAAGGGACAGTTTCATTATGAAGTAAGGATAGGTTCTAAGGAAGAGGAAGAGAAGAAAAGGGGGGCTAAGAAAGAGAAAGGAGAAAGGGAATATTATGTGACCCTTTACTTAGACCCCGAGATTACCCATTCAAAAGAGGGGCTCATTGAAGGATGGCTATCAAAAGAACTCATCCCGGTGGAAGGCAGAATTCCAGATGTCATCCTCTTTGGAGATGTAAAAGGAAGACTCGTAGAGGCCAACACGTCTATGGGGACAAGGTAGATGGATACCCGCTCTCTCTTTTTAAGAGTTCCGAGGAAGGAGATTGCCTATCTTAAATTTATTATAGAATCCTATGAAGGGATGGCCGTGATAAGGACGAAAGACCCCTGTCAAGCGATTGTGGAATTGATGATTGCACCGGGTTGGGAGAAAGAGGTGGAGGCCCTCTTAGAAGACCTCCAAAAAGAGATTCCGATGGAGAGAGTGGAGGGGGAGGAATAGATGAAAACGGATCTTAACTTTCAGAAGATCCTGAAAGAGGCCTTGAGAGAGGGTGGAGAATTTTCAGACCTTTACCTTGAAGAGACCCACTCCACATTCATTGTGTGTGAAGAGGATCGAATCGAGAAGATGATCTCTGGCCAGGACCTGGGGGCAGGACTTCGTGTGATCCATCAAGGAAGGACCTTTTATAGTTTTACGAATCGAATCACGGAAAAGGATCTCCTTCAATTGGGAGATCTCCTCTGCCATTCCATTAGGGAAGAAAAAGGAGAGGAGGAGGTTTTTATCCATTCCCCAATTCCCTTTCCTCAACCCCTCGTCCTTCCTTCCCCCTCTCTCATTGAGAGGGATCCCGATGGAATTTCAATTCATGAAAAAGTGTCGATGGTGAAAAGGGCAAATGATTTAGCCCGAAGGCTGGATCCTCGTATTCAACAAGTAAAAGTCCTTTATCGGGACTATACCCAGAGCCTCGCGATTATCAATTCAGAGGGGAAATGGGTGGAAGGAATAAGAAAGGGAATCCTTTTCTCTGTCCAGATCGTCTCAAAAAAAGACGATCTCATTCAAACTGGATATGAGCCTGTTGGAGGAACCATGGGGTTTGAGCTCTTCGACCTTTATTCTCCCGAGGAAGTGGCAGAGGTAGCGGCTAAAAGATCCCTTCTGATGTTATCGGCAAGGTTGGCTCCAATGGGGAGAATGACCGTCGTCCTTTCGAGTGAAGCAGGAGGAACCATGATTCATGAAGCGGTAGGACACGGTCTTGAGGCAGATCTGGCTCAACAGGGACTTTCGGTTTATTCCAATAGAATTGGTGAAAAGGTTGCCTCTTCATTGATTACGGTTGTGGATGATCCTACATTGCCAAACAAGAGGGGTTCTTACGGATTTGATGATGAAGGAGTTCCTTCCCAAAGGACCATCTTGGTCGAAGAAGGAATTCTAAAAGGGTATCTCTATGACCGCCTGACTGCCCTTAAGGCAGGGGTGTCTTCCACGGGAAATGGAAGAAGAGAATCTTATCATCATAAGCCTATTCCGAGGATGAGCAACACCTTGATTCTACCCGGGAAGATGAAGCCCGAAGAGATTGTTCATTCTGTGGAGAAAGGACTATGGGTGAAGAAGATGGGAGGAGGGCAGGTCAACACGGTTAACGGGGATTTTGTCTTTGAAGTCAACGAAGGATACTTGATCGAGAAAGGAGAGATTGGAGAACCTGTTCGTGGAGCCATTCTCATTGGAAATGGTCCCCAGATCCTTAAAGAGATTGATATGGTGGGAGAGGATCTTGGATTCGGGATAGGGACATGCGGCAAAGAGGGTCAAGGGGTTCCTGTTTCAGATGCTCAGCCCACGATCAGGATTCCAGAAATCATTGTGGGTGGCCGGGAATCCTCCGATTCATTAAATTGAAATGAGGACCTATTCTTTTAGGGTGACTTTTTCTGAGATGTCTGCTTTCACCTTCGAGATTCTTTGTCCAAACATTTCTACAATCTGAAGTCTTTTGCCCTCCACCTCCACGGTATCACCTACCTGGGGAATCTTCTGCAACATGGTCATTAGGAATCCCCCCAGGGTCTCATATTCAGGAGACTCAGGAAGAGAGATATGATAATCCTCTTTTAAATCCCTGAGGGCGATCGATGCATCAATTAAAAAGGTCCCATCTTTGAGTTGGATGACCGGGCTTTCGATATCGTATTCGTCCCGAATCTCACCCACCAATTCTTCAAGAAGATCCTCGATCGTCACCAGACCTGAGATCCCTCCGTATTCATCCACCAGGAAGGCCATGTGGGTTCTTCGCCTCTGCATCTCTCCTAAGAGGAGGCTCAATCTCATCGTCTCTGGAATAAAAAAGGGAGGTTTCATCAATTTTCGAATATCCACCTGAGGGGTTTTTGTAAGGAGGGTCAAAAAATCTTTCGCATGGAGAACCCCTCGAATATCTTGAAGGTCTTTTCCATAGATAGGATAACGAGAAAACTGTTCCTCTTCGATCATCATTCTAATCTCCTCGGGAGATTTATCGATCTGAATCCCTACGATTTGGGTGATGGGAACCATCACCTCCTTGGCAGACATATCTGTAAATTCAAACACACTTTGAAGAATCTTCTCCTCTGTGGGATCGAATACCCCGTGCTTCCCACCCTCTTTGATGAGCATCCTCACCTCCTCTTCGGTAATATAGGCCCTTTCTGTAAAGGGTTTTCTTCCGAAGGGACTGAGCACAATGGAGGTGCTCAGCGTCAATAACTTTACAAATAGGAAGGCCATCTTAGAGAAGGCCTCGATGGTTCTTGCCGTAAAGAGCCCAATGGTTTCAGGATGTCTCAGGGCAATCGATTTTGGGACGAGCTCTCCGAAAATCACGGAAAAATAGGTGATCGCAAGAACCACCATTCCAATCGCAATCGGTTCTGCTCCCAATGAGACCATTTTTATAGGAACGAGCTGAAGAGCAGGTTTAAGGATTTTGATTGCAGCCGCCCCTCCAACAGCAGAGGCGAGGGCACTGACGGCCGTGATTCCAATCTGGATGGTGGCCAAGAAACGGTCAGGTTCCTCCTTGAGCTTGAGAAAGATCTTTGCATTCCTATTCCCCGTTTCCACCAATTTCTGAATACGACTTTTCCTCGCCGTGACCACGGCGATTTCTGTTCCTGCCAAATAGCCATTTAAAAGGATAAGGAGACCAATGAGCAATATCTCCTCAACGAGTTCTTCCATAAAACCCTCCACATTTTCTTTGAGCAAGAAGAAAGGCTTGAAGCCTTAAAGGGTGGTTCGATCGAGAAGATGAAGCGGCTTTAAAATTCGATTTTTTTGAGTCGTTCAATGGCTTCCCTCAATCTCGATTCATCTACCGTAAGGGCCATTCGAATATACCCTTCCCCAGCCTCTCCAAATCCATTCCCAGGAGTGACCACGATTCCTGCTTTTTCAAGAAGCAAGCTTGAAAATTGGGCTGAGCTATATCCCTTTGGGATCGGAACCCATAGGTAGAAGGTGGCCTTAGGGATTTCTACTTCCAATCCAATCTCTCTAAGCCCTCCAACCATCAGGTCTCTTCGTCTTTGATAAATTTGGGTCGTTTCAGGGATGGGAGTATCGAAGTGGGTGAGGGCCAGAACGCCTGCCTCCTGGATCGCCTGAAAGAGTCCAGAATCGATATTGGTCTTTACTCTTCCCAGCCCAGCGATGATTTGAGCATTTCCAACGGCAAAACCAATTCTCCAGCCCGTCATATTGAAGGTTTTTGATAGGCTATGAAATTCAATTCCTAATTCCTTTGCCCCTTCAACCTCAAAAAAGCTTAGAGGACGATATCCATCAAAAGCCAATTCAGAATAGGCAGCATCATGACACACAATGACCTGGTATCGGCGTGCGAAGGTGACCACCTCTTCAAAGAAGGCCCTCTCGGCAATCGCTGAGGTGGGATTGTTGGGATAGTTAATGAAAAGAAGCTTTGTTTTCTCTGCTACCTCTTTTGGAACGTCTGAAAGTTTCGGAAGAAAGCCGTTCTCTTTGAGAAGGGGGAGAAAGTAAGGGATTCCCCCTGCAAAGAGAGTAGAAACCCGATAGACCGGATATCCCGGGCTGGGAACAAGGACATAATCCCCTGGATTGACAAAAGCCAGTGGAATATGGGCAATCCCTTCTTTGGATCCGATGAGCGTCAGAATTTCGGTCTCGGGATCAAAGGTGAGATGAAACCTCTTCTCGAACCATTGGGCTACGGCTCTCCGAAATTCAATCATTCCCTCGTAGGAAGGATAGCGATGATTCTTCGGATCTTCAGAAGCTTTTTTGAGTTGGTCGATGATGGGTTTGGGAGTGGGAAGATCGGGGTCGCCCACTCCGAGATCAATAAGGTCCACTCCCTTTTTTTTCATCTCGGCTTTCTTCTTATCGATTTCGGCAAAGAGATAGGGAGGAATTTGATGAATTCGCTCTGCATATTCAATTTTCATCTCTCTTCCTTTCTTTAATTTTTAATCTCTTTCGATCCCTCACCCTTCTCCCCATCCCGTGGGAGAGAGGATCGAGTAGAATTAACCCTAAAATGTTTATCGAGAATATATCTTATGGGTTTTTAGGCAGAAATTCAAGGGAAACCATTTTACTCAATACCCCTCTCGGGCTTATTCCCCATCTGAGTGAGGGGTTACCAAGAGAGATATGTTTATATTGACATCATTCCTTCTTCCTATCATAATTTAGAAGCCATTCTGTAAAAATGATGGTATGAAAAAGAGAGCTTTTCTAATCCCTTTTTTAATCCCTTCGATCTTTTTTCTCTTTTTTGGATGTGCCGGAAAGGAGAAAGAGATCAAAACCATAAAAGGAGATCCTGAACTCCTTTACAAGCAGGGTTTGGTTCAGTTCAATAAAAGAAATTACACCGAGGCCTTAAAAATATTCGAGCAAATCAAATCGACCTTTCCGGACAGTCCCCCCTACAGCCTCTGGGCTGAATTAAAGATCGGAGACTGTCATTTCTTTAAAGAGGAATATGTAGAAGCGATAGCGGCCTATGAAGAATTTAAGAAGGCTCACCCGACTCATGAGGAGATTCCTTACGTCTATTATCAAATCGGAATGGCCTACTTTCTTCAAATGCGAAGCGAAGATCGGGATCAGACAAACACCCGAAAGGCCCTCTCTACTTTTGAATATCTCATCCATAATTTCCCGCCAAGCCTCTTTACCGAGAAGGCCCAGGAGAAGGTAAGGGTCTGCAGAAGGCAACTGGCCGATCATGAATTCTATATCGGGAACTTCTACTATAAAGAACGCAAATATCAAGCCGCCGCAGCACGATTTGAGGGATTGCTCGAAAAGTTTCCAGAAAAAGACGGACAGGATAGGACGCTCTATCTCTTAGGGAAATGTTATCTTGAACTTCATCAACCGGAGAAAGCCAGGGAGGCTTTTCAGAAGATTGTTGAGGGATACCCGAAGAGTGCCTATTTCAAAGAAGCTAAAGCGATTCTGGATCAGGGAGTTCAAGAGAGGAAGCCTTCTCCAAGAACTAAGTCCATAGACCCCAAACAGAGGGTGGAGGAAAGCAAGGGACCTTTCCTCGTCCGATTTGAAGAGGAAGGAAGAAGACTCCTCTCCTTTCGAGAGGAAAGGCATGATCGATCTCCTCAAAGCCCCCCTGTGGAGGGGGAGTTAAAACCAGAAGAAGAGAAGAGGGCGCTCCTTCTGTCCAAGACTTCGGTTGAAAGAGAAGAAAGGAAATCTCAAGGAAACCCATTCATGGATATGGAGGCTCCGAAGAGAGAAGAACCTATAAGAGAGAAAAAAGAAGAGAAATCTCCAAGAGAAAAGGTCTTAAGAGAGACAGAAAGAGTGGAGGCTCGGGATTTTGAATACCCCATCGATATTACTTCTGATAGGGTGGAGGGCTATTTAAAAGAAAATCTAATCATCTTTAAAGGGAATGTCATCGCCCGGCAAAAAGAGATAGTCCTCTACTGTGATGCTCTGGAGGCAATCCTTGGAGAGGATGGAAAGGGCATCGAAAGGGTGATTGCAAGTGGAAATGTTAAGATCCAGCAAGGGGCTCGTGTAGCCAGTAGTGAAAAAGCAATATTCTATAATCGTGAGCAAAAGATCATCCTCACAGGGAATCCTAAAATCTCCGAGGATGAGAATCTGGTCTCTGGAGAAGAAATTCTTGTTGACCTTGAAAAGAATCGAGTGGAGGTAAAGGGGGGATCAGATAGGAGAGGGAAGGTAAAGGTCATTCCAAAAGAGGAATCAGAAAAAACCAGATGAGGGGCGATTCAGGCTGTTTGACAAATTTAAAAAAATCTAATAATATAAATAACTTGTAACTTAAAAAAATTTATGTTTGAAAACCTGTCTGCCAAATTAGACTCTATTTTTAAGAGATTAAGGGGCCATGGAAAATTAACGGAAGACAATATCCAAGAGGCCTTAAAGGAGGTCAGGATTGCTCTCCTTGAGGCCGATGTCCATTTTAAAATTGTCAAGGACTTCATCCAGTCGGTTCAGCAAAGGGCGATAGGTCAGGAAGTGATGGGGAGTCTTACCCCTGCCCAACAACTCATCAAGATCGTCAAGGAGGAATTGACCTCCCTGATGGGTGGTGAGGAACAGAAGATCAATCTTTCTGGAAGTCCACCCGTCCCCATTATGCTGGTAGGCCTTCATGGCTCCGGAAAGACGACCACCGCGGCCAAACTTGCCCGATACTTTCAAGAAAGAAAGAGACGACCTTACCTCGTCCCTGCAGACGTTTACCGTCCAGCGGCCATCGAACAGCTTCAGAAATTAGGAAAAGAGTTGAGGGTTGATTTTTACCAACCCACCCCGGAGCAGAGTCCCCTGGAGATTTGTCTTAAAGCGAAAGAGATCGCTTTAAAGGGAGGGTATGACCTATTTTTGATTGATACCGCTGGAAGACTCCATATCGATGAAGCTCTCATGCTTGAGCTTCGAGAGATTAAATCTCATCTTCAGCCCAGAGAAGTTCTTTTAGTCGCAGATGCTATGACCGGACAGGATGCTGTCAATATCGCTAAGAGTTTTAATGAACGTTTAGGAATTGACGGAGTGATCCTTACCAAGATGGATGGAGATGCGCGGGGAGGAGCCGCCCTTTCCATTCGTGCGGTGACCCAAAAACCAATCAAGTTCATCGGGGTGGGAGAAAAGTTGGACGCCCTGGAGGTTTTCCATCCCGACCGGATGGCCTCAAGAATCTTAGGAATGGGCGATGTATTAAGTTTGATTGAGAAAGCAGAAGCCCTTTATGACGAAAAGAAAGCAAAAGAACTTGAGCGAAAGATTCGAAAGGATTCTTTTACCCTGGAGGATTTTCGGGATCAACTCCGTCAGGTTCGGAAGATGGGTTCCCTGGAGTCCATTCTGAGCATGATCCCTGGAATGTCAAAAAGGGTGAAAGGAATGGCAGACCTGGAATTGGATGAGAAAAAGTTGATCAGGGTCGAAGCGATCATTAACTCAATGACCCCTCAGGAACGGGCCAATGTCTCCATCCTCAATGGAAGCAGAAGGCTAAGAATTGCGAAAGGAAGTGGCACGACTGTTCAAGAAGTGAATCAACTCTTAAAACAATATCTTCAGGCCAAGAAGATGATGAAACGTTTTGCTCAACTGGAGAAGAAGAGGATCCGTGGTGGAAGAATGCCTTCCTTCTTAGGATCCTAAATGGAAACGGATGAATTGAGACAAAGGAGGTGTATCAGAGCGATCATGGCCGTATCAATGAGATTGATGAGATTTGGAGAAAAGAAGAGACCTTTTTATCGAATCGTTGTTTCGGATTGCCGCTCCCCAAGGGATGGACGATTTATTGAGCAGATAGGGGTATACGACCCCCATCGGAATCCTGCAGAGGTGCGTTTTAAAGAAGAAAGAACGATCGATTGGTTAAAAAAAGGGGCTCAGCCGACTCAAACCGTTCGTCAGCTTTTGATTCGATCGGGAATCTATAAAAAGTGGGCTGAAGGCCAATAGGTGAAAGGACCTTTTCCCATTGGTTCATTTTAGGTTGACTTTTAGGAATCTCATTCAGAGAGATTGCTTTAAGTGGAGGTGGATGATGACAACGAAAGAATTAATCGAGTATATTGCGAAGGCCCTGGTAGATCATCCAGAACAGGTAAGGGTTTCTGAGATTGAAGGGGAGAAGACCTCTGTCATCGAACTCTCGGTGGCGAAAGAAGACTTGGGAAAAGTGATCGGGAAACAGGGTAGGACCGCAAGGGCGATTCGAGTGATCCTGGGAGCGGCTTCTGCCAATTTAGGAAAACATTCGGTGTTAGAGATCATCGAATAGCAAGCCCCTGATTCTCATATCAAGAAATTCAAAAAAGAAAATAACTCCTCTGACCCCAGGAGAGGGAAGTGGATTTCTCATGGGCGAAACCGATTTTTGCCTGATCGGAAAAGTGATAAAACCTCATGGAGTCAGAGGGAAGATGAAAGTTGAATATTTTGGAGAAAGCCTCGATGGGTTTTCTTCCTATCGAATTGTCTATGTCCAGATAGAGCCTGGCAAATGGAAACCCTACGAGGTTGTAAAGATTTTCCCTCAGCCACCTCGTCTTATTATTCAATTAAAAGGGGTTGAAAGGAGAGAAGAAACGGATCCTCTGATCGGGAAGGACATCTATGTCAAAAAGGAGGAGATGCCCAAATTAAGGGAAGGAGAATATTACTGGTTTGAGATCTTAGGATTAGAGGTAAAGACAAAAGAGGGGAGAACCCTTGGAAGGATAAAGGAAATCTTTCCCACCGGCGCCAATGATGTTTATGTGGTCAAAGGAAAACGTAGAGAGATCTTTCTTCCCGCTATTGAAAAAGTGATTGAAAAGGTGGACCTTGAGAGAGGAATAATGGAGGTGGCCTGGATGGAAGGTCTTTGGGAGAAAGAGGATGAAATTTGATATCCTAACCCTCTTTCCAAACCTGTTTTCCTCTCCTTTTCAGGAGAGCATCCTTGGAAAGGCTCTCGCCAAAGGGCTCATCCAGATTCGGGTGATCAATATTCGGGATTTCAGTCTTGATCCCCATCGAGAAGTAGACGATGCCCCTTATGGAGGGGGAGCAGGAATGGTCATGAAAGTCGAACCCATTGCTCGAGCCATTGAGTGGATCAAATCAGAAAACCCCTCTGCATGGACGATTTACCTCACCCCCCAGGGGAAAACTCTGAACCAGGAGATCGCTCGAGAACTTTCCACTCGATCTCACCTCGTTCTCCTCTGTGGTCGATATGAAGGAGTCGATGAGAGAGTGAGGGAACTTTTTGTGGATCAAGAGATCTCTATAGGAGACTATGTGTTAACAGGTGGAGAGTTTGCTGCAATGGTTCTGGTCGATGTCGTATCAAGACTTCTCCCGGGGGTATTAGGCTCAGATCGTTCAGCCCTTGAGGATTCTTTCTCCCAATCCCTTTTAGAGTATCCCCAGTATACTCGACCCGCCAACTTCAGGGGACACCTTGTCCCAGAAATCCTTCTTTCAGGTAATCACTCTGCTATCTCTCGATGGAGGAGGAAAGAAGCACTCAAACGGACTTATTTAAGAAGGCCCGACCTTCTGGAGAAGGCCAATCTTTCTCAGGAAGATTGGGTTCTCCTCGAAGAGATTCAAAAAGAAGGGGTAAAAGAAAAGAGATGAAGGGGAAAAGGAATCTCTATATCGGGTTGGTCCATTATCCTGTCTACAACAGGAGAAGGGAGATTGCCGCCACCGCTGTGACCAATCTGGATATTCATGATTTAGCCCGCTGTGCCAGAACTTTTGATCTACCCGGCTTTTTCGTTGTGACCCCACTGGAGAGTCAGATTCAATTAGTTCAAAGAATCATTCGCCATTGGTTAGAAGGGGAAGGGGCGATCTATAATCCCACTCGAAAGGAGGCCCTCTCTTTGATTCAGGTGTCTCGAAGTATTGAAGAAGCAGAACAGAGGATCTTTCACCTATGGGAAAAGAGACCTAAACGAATTGTTACCGGGGCTTCTCCTTCACCTTCAGCCATTGATTATGAGGAGGCCAGAAGGCTGTTAAAAGACCAAGAGACGCCCTACTTTCTTCTTTTCGGCACAGGATGGGGATTGGTCCAGGAAGTGAAAGACCATTCCGATTATGTATTGGCACCTATCGAAGGAAAAGGTTATAATCATCTGTCCGTTCGGACAGCTGCGGCGATCATCCTTGATCGGCTATTAAGGGATCGTAAGGAAAAGAAGGGAGAAGAAGATGGATCCATTGGAGAGGGTTGAAAGAGAATATCTAAGAACAGACTTGCCTGACTTCAGGGTGGGCGACACCGTTCGTGTCCATGTAAAGATTATTGAGGGAGACAAAGAAAGGATCCAACCTTTTGAAGGGGTGGTCATTCAGAAAAAGGGAGGTGGGGTTCGCTCTACCTTCACGGTAAGAAAGATCTCCTATGGGATTGGTGTGGAGAGAATCTTCCCTCTTCACTCCCCTCGAATTGACCGAATCGATATCATTAGTCGCGGGAAAGTAAGACGGGCCAAACTGTTCTATTTGAGGAACCTGAAAGGGAAGGCAGCCCGGATTCGAGGAGAGAAAAAACAGGAAGCCTGATCGATCGAGGGAATGGACTATTTTGAAACGCGTTATACTCAGGAAGGGTATGTTCGGATTGCCGGGGTGGATGAAGCAGGAAGAGGGCCCCTCGCCGGACCGGTCGTAGCTGCCGCTATTATTCTTCCTCCCGAAGGAGTGGGAGAACCCCTCTTCGATTCCAAAAAGCTCTCTCCCAAAAAGAGAGAAAGACTCTACGACATCCTCTGCTCGAAAGCCCTTGCCATTGGGATTGGGATCGTCTCTTCAGAAGAGATTGACTCTCTCAATATTCTTCAGGCCACTCTAAAGGCAATGACCCAAGCCGTTGAGCATCTCTCTATTTCTCCCGACCTCCTCCTCATCGATGGACCCCATGGCCTCCCTCTTTCGATTCCTCAAAAGGCGATCCCTAAAGGAGATCAACTCTCTAATTCCATCGCTGCCGCATCCATTATAGCCAAAGTCACTCGAGATCGATTGATGCTCCAGTTTCATCAAAAGTATCCTCAATATAATTTTGCCAGACACAAAGGCTATGGAACTCTGGAACACCGGAAGGCGATCGAACAGTTTGGAATCTGTGACATTCACCGAAAAACCTTTCGAGGGGTAAGGGAATTCTTCGATCGATAAACCCTTCGGAAAGGATCGTCTTATTAAGTTGAAGGAACCTTCCATTGATAAGAAGAGGATTGGGAGACGAGGGGAAGAAGTAGCCCTTCGTTTTTTAAGAAAGAATGGATATCGTATCCTTGAAAAAAATTATCTCTGTAAAATGGGTGAGGTGGATATCGTTGCAAAAGAAAAGGATACCCTCGCCTTCATCGAGGTGAAGACAAGAACCTCCACCGAATTTGGTCCCCCTCAGCTGGCTGTGGACACGGCCAAACAGAGACAGCTCTCAAAAGTGGCTCTCCATTATTTGAAGGAGAAACGTCTCGAAGAGGTCAAAGCAAGATTCGATGTCGTCTCCGTGATTTTGGGATCGAGAGGAGAAGAGATCGAACTCATTCGAGACGCCTTTGAACTCCAATATCCCTAAATCTCTTTTCATGATAAATTTCGGGGAGTAACCCATCACCGAAGGGTGGAAATAAAATTAAGCCTGAGTGAGGGGTTTTTCGGGAAAACCCTTATCATTGACAAACTGAAAAAATTTATTTTATATTTTAATCAACGCTAGGGGAGCTCAAAAGGCTGAGAGTCCCCACGCCAAAGTGGGGAGACCCTTTGAACCTGTTTGGGTAATTCCAGCGAAGGGAAGCGGAAACGAATTGAAGAAGCCGTAATACCTCCAATGGAATTACGGCTTTTTTATTTCCAGAATCGTTGAAGAGGGGGAAAATCTCAATGGATGAAAGGATCATCACTCAGGCCATCATTGATCGGTATTTTCAGAAGTTAAAAGAGAATCTTTCCGTGGATGTGGCTGTGGTTGGAGGGGGACCTTCTGGTCTGGTCTGTTCCTATTTCCTTTCCAAGAATGGATACAAAGTGGCCCTTTTTGAAAGAAAGCTATCCATTGGAGGAGGAATGTGGGGAGGAGGAATGATGTTTAATGAGATCGTCGTTCAGGAGGAAGGAAAAAGGATTCTTGATGAGTTTGAGATTCGTTCTCGTCCTTACTGCGAAGGCTACTACACTGCCGATTCTATCGAAGCCATCTCGACCCTCTGTTCAAAAACAATAAAGGCCGGGGTTAGCATCTTTAATCTAATCAGTGCTGAAGATCTTATTGTGCGAGAGAATCGAGTCAATGGTTTAGTTCTTAATTGGACAGCCGTGGAGATGGCCCACCTCCATGTAGATCCATTAACCATTCATTCTAAATTTGTTGTGGACGCAACGGGTCACGCCACCGAGGTCGTCGCCATTCTTCAGAGGAAGAACGATGTTCGTCTGTCCACCGAGACCGGGAAGATTGTGGGAGAGAGATCCCTATGGGCGGAGGCAGCCGAAAGGGATACTCTTCTCAATACAAGAGAAGTCTATCCAGGACTCTATGTAACAGGAATGGCCGCCAACGCCACGTTCGGTTCCTATCGGATGGGACCTGTCTTTGGAGGAATGCTTCTCTCAGGAGAAAAAGCAGCCTCTTTGATCACCCAGGAGTTAAAAAGATGGAAGTAAAGCGAATTCTCACCATTGCAGGATCCGATTCTGGAGGAGGGGCAGGGATTCAGGCAGATCTAAAGGCCATCACCCTTCTGGATGGTTACGGGATGAGTGTGGTGACCGCCCTTACAGCCCAGAATACCCTTGGCGTTCAGGCCATTCAAGAAATCTCTGCCTCTTTTGTGGCCAAACAGATCGATTCCGTTCTCTCTGATATCGGTGCAGATGCCATCAAGACAGGAATGCTTCCCAACCGTGAGATCATTGAGGTCGTGGCGAAAAAGATTAAACAGTATGGAATCGAAACCGTGGTAGTGGACCCGGTCATGGTCTCTAAAAATGGAGTCCCTCTCATTCGAAAAGACGCTCAGGAGGCCTTGATCAGAAGATTGATCCCTCTCTCTTTGATGGTGACACCCAATCTTTACGAGGCCTCCATCCTTACGGGACTAAAAGTGAATTCCATTGACGGAATGCGAAAGGCAGCGGTTCGACTGTGGGAGCTTGGAGCCAAGAACGTCCTCATCAAAGGGGGGCACCTGAGAGGAATGGCTATTGATATTCTTTTTGATGGAAATAATTATGCGGAGATTTCAGCTCCGAGGATAAAGACAAAGAATACCCATGGCACCGGCTGTACCCTTGCCTCCGCTATTGCTACCCTTTTAGCCAAGGGGGAATCTATCCCTGAAGCAGTGAGAAAGGCCAAGCTATTCATCAACCTTGCTATTCAAGCCGGTCTCCCTATTGGAAAGGGGAATGGTCCAACCAATCCTTCTGCTTACATCCTGAAAGAAATGGAACGCTATCCTGTTCTTCAAGAGTTAAAGAGAGCGATAAGGGTATTAAAAGAAAACCAGATCGGCCCTCTTATCCCAGAGGTCTCTTCCAATTTAGGTTACGCCCTTCCTTTTGCCGAAGGAATAGGGGATGTGGCTGCCTTTCCGGGAAGAATCATTCGAGTCGGAGAGACCATCGCTGTGCTCGGGGACCCGGAGTTTGGCGTCTCCCAACATGTGGCCCGAATCATTCTCACCGTGATGAAATGGAATCCAGAGTATTGCTCCGCCATGAATATAAGATACTCTAAAGAAAATGTGGCAAGGCTCGAGGGAAAAGGGTTTACGGGAGGCCATTTTGAGAGAAGGCTCGAACCTAAAGAGATTAAAGCAACGGAGGGGTCATCTCTTGAATGGGGGGTTCAAGAGGTTCTGAAAAAGAAAAGAAGTGTCCCCGATTTTATCTACGATGAAGGAGAGGTAGGGAAAGAGCCAATGATTCGTATTTTAGGAAGAAACCCGATGGATGTGGTCAATAAGATTCTAAAGGCCTTCAAATAATCGATCTCCCAAGGAAGGAGGAAGAGAATTCCATGACACAGAGGATTCAGGCACAAAAAGGAAATATCACAGAAGAGATGAGGAGGGTTGCTCAAGAGGAAGGGGTCTCTCCGGAGTGGCTTCGGGAGAAGATGGCTTCAGGGCGTATCGTCATCCTCGCGAATCGAAATCATAAAGGAGTCAAACCGGTCGGTGTTGGAGAGGGCCTTCGAATTAAAGTCAATACCAACATTGGAACGTCCTCCGATCATATCGATTTAGAAGAAGAATTGAAAAAACTGGAGGTGGCTATTCAGGCAGGGACCGATACGGTGATGGACCTGAGTACGGGTGGAGACATCGATACGATTCGAAAAGAGATCATTCGAAACTCTCCCATTCCGGTAGGGACAGTGCCAATCTATGAGGCCGCCGTAAGAGCAGCGAGAGAAAGAAAGGCCTTGGCCCATATGAGGGTCCAGGACCTTTTTGAGGTCATTGAACGACAGGCTGAAGAAGGAGTCGACTTTATGACCCTCCACTGTGGAGTCACTCGCCATGCCGTAGAACGTCTAAGAAAGGCAAAAAGATTCTTAGGAGTGGTTAGCCGAGGAGGCTCTTTTTTGATCGAATGGATGATTTATAACGGCCAGGAGAATCCGTTGTATGAGTATTATGATCGACTCTTGGAGATTGCAAAGTCCTATGACGTGACCCTAAGTTTGGGGGATGGGTTAAGACCAGGATGTTTAGCGGATGCTACCGATCGACCTCAGGTGGAGGAGACCATCCTTCTTGGAGAGTTGACCGAAAGGGCATGGGCAGAAGGGGTCCAAGTGATGATTGAGGGACCTGGCCATGTTCCCCTTGACCAGATTGAGGCGAATATCCTCTTAGAAAAAAGATTATGCAAAGGGGCTCCCTTCTATGTATTAGGTCCGTTAGTCACAGATATCACTCCTGGTTACGATCACATCACCTGTGCGATTGGGGGGGCCATTGCAGGGAAGGCAGGGGCAGACTTCCTCTGCTATGTCACTCCATCAGAACATCTTAAACTCCCCTCTGTAGAAGATGTTCGAGAAGGAGTGATCGCTACGAGAATTGCAGGTCATGCGGCTGATATTGCAAGGGGAAATAGAAAAGCCCTTGAGCGGGACTTAGAGATGTCAATAGCGCGCAGGGAATTTAACTGGGAGAGGCAGATCGAACTCTCCATCGATCCGGAAAAGGCCCGACGCTATCATGATGAAGGAAAGTCTACCACAAAGGATGTCTGTACCATGTGTGGAGAGTTCTGTGCCATCAAGAGGGTAAAAGATTTTTTTGAAAGTGAATCCTAAGGTGTCCTCTCAGAAAATACCCTTCATCTTTCTGAGAAAACGTTTTAGCAGTAAGAGTGAGGTAAGCTCAACTTTCAATTTTACCAATGACATTTGGATCTTAAGATTTTTCATTTCCTTCTACTCAATTTATTCATTTGAGAAAGACTGATTCCCCTGTAAAAACCGATAAAGTTCTGATTGAAGGATTCGCCATCCTTTCCCAGCTTTAATGGCTTTGATCTTTCCCATATGGATATATTTAAGAAAGGTTGGTTTAGAAATCTTCAAATATCGGATGGCTTCATTTGTTGTCAACACGATATCTTTTTCTACCATTGACATAGAAATTCTCCTAATTATACAATTTTTAATTAATTTTAGCAAAATTTATGCCCAAAAAGCTTGATTTTGCATTTCTGTAATTATCTGTTTTTATTTATGAATTTTTAAATCCCTTAAAAAGGGAATAATATTGGGGTGACTTTTTGTCAAAAATGCGCAATCCCTGGTTAAAAAGGAAACAGGGGTGGGTTTATGTCTCTCCGAGGTAGGCTTTCCGGACCATTTCATTTCGCTGTAAATTTTTTGCTGTATCTGTGAGAACGATTACCCCAGACTGCAGGACATATCCCCGACTTGCAACTTCGAGGGCCTTTCGTGCATTCTGTTCTACCAGAAGAATCGTGGTTCCTTCGGCATGGAGTTGTCGTATAGTATCAAAGATATTGTCTACCAAAACTGGGGCCAATCCCATTGAGGGTTCATCCATTAAAAGGACACGGGGATTTGCCATTAAAGCTCGACCTGTGGCAAGCATTTGTTGTTCTCCACCACTGAGTGTTCCTGCAACCTGTTTTTGACGTTCTTTGAGTCGAGGGAAAAGATTGAAAACCCTTTCAAAGTTTGCCTCGATGCTTTTTGGATCGGATATGGCAAAAGCCCCCATTTCGAGGTTTTCCCTTACCGTAAGACGCCCAAAAACCCGCCGTCCTTCGGGTACCTGAACCACCCCTTTGGCCACAATTTCATGGGGACGGTAACCAGTGAGCTCTTCACCTTCAAAACGGATGGATCCATGCCGAGGGGAAAGAATGCCGCTGGTGGTCTTTAACAGAGTACTCTTTCCAGCCCCATTTGCACCGATTAAGGTAACAATCTCTCCTTTTTCTACATGGAGAGATACTCCCTTGAGGGCATGGATGTGACTATAATAGGTATGGATCTCTTCGATCTCAAGAAAAGCCATCCCATCCTCTTTTCATAAATCCTTTTAGGCTGCAGTAGCCTCTTCAACACTTCCTCGTCCTAAATAGGCTTCGATGACTCTTGGATTCCTCTGGATCTCGACCGGAGGCCCTTCAGCAATCTTCTCTCCATAATCAAGAACAGTCACGATCTCAGAGATCCCCATCACCACCCTCATCTGATGCTCGATGAGGAGGATGGTGATTCCCAGTTCATCCCTGAGTCGTTGAATAAACTCCATCATATCCTGTGTTTCCTTTGGGTTCATCCCAGCGGTGGGTTCGTCAAGCAGTAAAAGTTTGGGTTTGGAGGCAAGCGCCCTTGCGATCTCGAGTTTTCTTTGATCTCCATAAGGAAGATTCTTGGCCAAAAAATCCCCTTTGCCTGAGAGACTCACAAATCTGAGAAGTTTTCGGGCCTCCTCAGCTGCCTCCGCCTCCTCCTTTCGGGTTGAAGAAGAGCCTATCACAATGCCAAAAAAATTTGCCTTCAGATGCCCATGAAGACCGACCAAAACATTTTCCATGGCAGTCAGATTGGGAAAGAGTCGAATGTTTTGGTACGTTCTTGAGATTCCTAAACGGACAATCTTATCTGGAAGAAGTCCAACAAGAGAGTGATGATTGAAGAGAATCTCTCCCTCCTCGGGTCGATAAAAACCGGTAACGCAATTGAAGAAGGTGGTCTTCCCTGCCCCATTCGGGCCAATAATACTATGGATACTCTTCTCCTGAATTTCCAAATCTAACCGGTCTACCGCGACCAATCCACCAAATCGTTTCGTCACTTTTTTTGCAATAAGAATTGCCATTCCTTTCCCCATTAAACAGATGTTTCTTCTGTTGGCTGACTTGAGGTCTTCTCCTCCGATTCCTCATGTAATTCCCTTCGCCGAATGGCTTCAGGCCATAGACCCTCGGGCTTCAACAACATCATCGCGACCAATGCAGCCCCATATACCAAAAGGCGATATTCGGCAAATTCACGGAGTAACTCTGGAAGACCAACCAGGGCGAAGGCTCCCACCATGACCCCTGGAATACTCCCCATCCCCCCGACAATAATGAGGCAGACCACATTGATGGAAATCATCACATTGAAGCTATGAGGATAAACAGAACCCAATTTACTTGCAAAAATGGCTCCACTGAGAGCGGAGAAACCCGCTCCTGTAGCAAAGGCTAATAATTTTGTAGAAACAAGATTAATCCCCATGGCTTGAGCCACATCTTCATCCTCTCGCATCGCCATCCATGCTCGGCCTATCCGTGAATCTTTCAGGCGTAGGGAAATAAAGACTACTAAAAGACATCCTGCAAGAATGAGATAGTAGATATCTTGAGGGCGGGCGAATTCGAAGCTTCCGATCGTCGCCTTCGGAATTTTCCCTATCCCTTGGGCACCTCCTAACCAGGGCCTTAAAAAGTCCGAAAGAACAAGGATTCGAATAATCTCTCCAAATCCCAATGTGGCAATAGCAAGATAATCTCCACGCATCTTGAGGACAGGAATGCCGAGCAGCACTCCCGAAAAGATTCCCATCAGAATGGCGATGGGAAGGGCAGACCAGAAGGAAAGATGGAAGAAGCCCAGTTCCGGAGAGGTCAAGATTGCCGTGGTATAGGCTCCGATAGCGAAGAAGGCCACATAACCGAGATCTAAAAGGCCTGCATATCCAACCACGATATTGAGTCCTAATCCAAGAAGAATATAAAGCCCAACAATGGTGAGAACTTCACTTAAAAAAAGACCTAAAAGGTGGGGAAGGATGAGCAAGAGAAAGATGAGGATAAGGAACCCACTATAGGTGATGATCCTTCTTTTTCTAAGAGAAAGATTTTTTATTCCCTTTTGGATACCCTTTCCTTTGGAGGACCAGAAATGACTCCCTATTCCGATAAATATGGTTAAAGTGATTGCGCCGGATAATGAGAGGCCATTCGCCGTAAAGAGCCAATCACTGAGTTTAGAAAGGGGTCCCCAGGCCGAGAGAGTAGGCCGAAGTAAATCTTGAAGCACTCCGGCGAGTAATACACTGCTTAGAGGAAGAACAATGGCCTTTCTTATTCTTACCGGAAAGAGATATAGGGTTCCCGAAAAAAGACCGATTAAGGCTCCGATCAAGATAAGAAGAAGGGATCCTTTCTCTATGCCTTGTCCCAAAAGGATGAGATTAAAGAGTACGGGAGAGGCATTGATAAAGACGGATCGGAGATTGACAAAGTGTCCCAAAACGACAAGGAGAATTAAGGATACACTGCTTAGGATTCCAGCAATAAGACTATTAATAAGGATTAGGGATTTTTTCTCCGATAAGGTCCTTTTGGCCGAAAAATAGGCAATGAAGCATCCTGCAAGGAGGAGTAAGGCATGACCCATGGAAATAACTTCATAGATGATCTCCCTCTGACTGAAGGCTTCCACCATTCCAATTAAAGAGAGAAGAACCGTGAGGATGGCTCCAATGAGTCCAGTCTTTAACCCCACAATTAAGGAGGAAATAGGAGCAAACTGATTTTGATTTTTACGCTTCATCGATCTTTCTCTATCTTTTCATGCCTTCTTTACAGCCAGACGTTCTCCTAAAATCCCTGTGGGTCTAAAGATCAATACGAGAACAAGCATGGTAAAAGCAATGGCATCTTTGAGTTGATAAGGAGCAATAATGCCCAGGCCATCTAAAAATAAACTTGGTCCTATGGATTCAATCAGACCTAAAAAGATTCCTCCTAACATCGCTCCCGGGATGTTTCCGATTCCCCCAAGCACGGCTGCAGTAAAGGCCTTAATCCCTGGAATAAACCCCATGAAAAAATGGACCTGTTTAAACATTAAGGCATAGAGGACCCCTGCGGCTCCGGCCGCCATTCCGCCGATGACAAAGGTGGTCGAAATCATTCGATCCACATCGATTCCCATCAAATAGGCTGTCTCCTTATCCTCGGAGACGGCACGGATCGCTTTCCCAACTTTGGTTTGTTGAATAAAGGAATAAAGGGCGGCCAATAGCAAGGCTGCAGCAAGAATGACGATGACTTGAAATTTCAAGAGTCGAAACTCCCCGAAGGTCCATTCCCCCTCGAGAATCCTAACGACTGGATAGGCCTGGAAACCAGAACCAAAAAGACCTCGAAAGACATACTGGAGAAAGAAAGAGGCGCCAATCGCCGTGATGAGAGGGATAAGGCGAGGGGCCGTTCGTAAGGGTCGGTATGCGACTCGTTCGAGGAGAAAGGCAATGCCACTGGAGGTGATCATGGCCACTACGAAAATGACGATTAAACAGAGGATCGGGTATCGATCTAAAAGGCCGGAGGAGTAGAAGGCTGCAGCAACGTAATAGGCCGTATAAGGACCACTCATAAAGACTTCACTATGGGCGAAGTTAATCATTCTCAGCACCCCATAGACCATCGTATAACCCATCGCAATGAGGGCGTAGATACTTCCCTGAGCCAAACCAAAAATAATGAAGTCGAACCAATGATGGAGGGTGTAAGTTCCAGCCTTGATCGTGGCAATGGATCCCCAGGTCATCATGGCGAGCAGAACCGCCCCGATCACCCACATAATCATATCTGTAAGAGTTAACCTTTCCCTGATTCTTTGAAGCATTAGATTCAAACTTCTTTTGAAAATTTATTTAATGAAAGGCTAAAAGGATTGATCATTTAGATCTCCCTTTCCCCTCTTAAATAAAAAGAGGATGGGTCAAACCACAAAAATCGTCGGACCCATCCCCCCTCTATTAATAAGGTTTCCAGATTGGTTTGTCTGGCATGACCAATTTTTTTACATTCTCAGCAGTCGTCTTATAGACCCCGATCTTTGGATCAGCGCAATCCCCATATTTATCGCAGCTTAGAGTCCCTGTGAGTCCCTTAAAATTTTTCGTTGCATAGAGCGCGTCCCGAAGTGCCTTTCTTCCAATATAGAGCGTTCCATCGGGAGCTCTTTTGGCAACCTTCTCAATCGCTGCAAAGACCATCATCGCGGCATCGTAGGCATGGGCATGGAAGGGAGCAAGAGGTTTCTCTCCGTATTTTTTCTGATGTTTTTCGAGGAAGCTCTTATACCCTTCTGCAAAAGCGGAGAAGTCAGGACTGGAATGGTACATGCCAATAGCAGCTTCGCCCGCAGCCTTATAGAAGTCAGGAGAAAAAATTCCATCTGCTCCCATTAAGGCCACCTTCTCTAATCCTTTGATCTCTTTCGCCTGACGGGTGATATGACCCCCTGCTGCAATAAAGATAGGATAATAGATGAATTCAGGTTTACCTGTTGCAATCTTGGTCAGTACAGGTCGCATATCCGTATCTGTAGGAGCAACCGCCTCTTGGGCGGTAATGGTTCCCCCAAGTTTTTTAAAGGTTTCAGCAAATACAGCAGCTAATTGTTCAGCATAAACGCTTCCGTCATGAATGGTCGCTGCCTTTTTCACCTTCAACTGTTTGATAGCAAATTCTGCAGCCACAGCTCCCTGAACCTTATCATTGTGACAAGTTCGTAGGTAACCATCGTATTCAGGGCCTCGTTTAGGGTCTGTTAAATAGGGTGCTGTGTTGGAGGGAGAAACCGTGGGGATCCCTGCCTTCCAAAGAATAGGAGCTCCTGGTTTAGCCTCACTGGAACAGTTGGATCCAATCGCCGCAACAACGGTTGGATCAGCCGCAATCTTGGTCGCAGCCGCCTGTCCTCCCTCTGCATTACACCCCGTATCCTGGAAGCTCAATTTTATGGGATGACCAAGAAGCTTTCCTCCCTTATCATCCACAGCGATCTCCACTCCTCGTTTTGTGTCTGTTCCTAAAGAGGCATCCGGACCGGCAATGACAAACCAACAGGCGATATGGATGGGCTCCCCTTTCTTAATCTTAACTACCCCAATGGGGTCTTCATATTTAAATTCACCCGGTTTCGCCTTTTGCTGAGCTTCTGAAATGGAAAAAATTCCCACTAATCCCATGATTAAAATGAAGATAAAGATTTTTTTCATAACTCTCCTCCTTTCCAATAAATAGATTTACAGTCATCAATCAGGTGCCTATCCTCCCACAGGCCCCATCACCTCCTTTTTAACTTAGGGATTAGGATAGGATTTCTGAGTTAATGCCCAATTAAATACATAAAAATGGAGTTTGTCAAGGGGTTAAATTTCAAAATCTTAAGGGTTTTTGCCAGGCCTCTTTAAGATCATAAATATTAGTGTCAATGATCATTTCTCCTTTTAGACCGATCACCCGAAACCTCTCGGATTCGATTACCCTTCCAATCTCTCCATAGATTACCTCTCCAAGAAGTTTTTCAAAGGCCGCTTTTTTATAGGGATCGATTGTGGCAATAAAACGGCTCTGAGACTCTGAAAAGAGGAGAAAATCATTCCGATTCACTCCCGACCGAGGAACCTTTCTTAAATCGATTTCCATCCCCAATCCCCCTGCAAAGGCCGTCTCAGCCAAGGCCACTCCTAATCCCCCATCTGAACAGTCATGACAGGAGTGAATGAGCCCCTGCTGGATTGCTTGAAAAACTCGTTGATAGAGAGTCTTAGCCCGATTGACATTGACCGTAGGCACCCGGTTTCCAATAAAGCCCTTTGAGGCAAAATATTCTGAACCTCCTAATTCCTCCAGGGTCTCACCAAGGATGTAGACCAAATCTCCTGGCTTTTTAGCATCCATGGTGACTGCTTTTCGAACATCATTCATTTTTCCAAGGGCAGAAATGAGAACCGTTGGAGGGATAGAGATCTTAATTCCCCCTATCATCGCATCATTCTTCATACTATCTTTACCTGAAATCAGGGGCATCCCAAAGCCTTTACAATACTCATAGAGGGCTTGATTGGCTCTGACAAGTTGAGCCAGTTTATATTCCCCGTCAGGGGTCTTTTCCGATTGAACAGGATCAGGCCAACAGAAATTATCGAGCCCGGCAATCCGATCGGGATCCCCTCCCACCGCCACATTGTTCCGAATGGCTTCATCGATGGCACAGGCCACCATATGGTAGGTGTCAATGTCGCTGTAGCGGGGACAGATCCCATTGGAGACCACGACCCCTTCCATGGATGTGAGAATAGGACGAATCACGGCCGCATCGCTGGGACCATCATTGAATCGTCCAGTCAAAGGCTTGATGACGACCCCTCCTTGAACCTCATGGTCATACTGACGAATGATCGATTCTTTGCTTGCAATATTGAGTCGGGAGAGCATGGAGAGCAGGGTAAAGGTCAAATCCTCAGGTTCTGGAAAGTCGGGCTCAGGATGGGAGGGCCTCTTCCACCTGGCTCGGAGCTCCATTTTAGGAAGACCGTAATGGAAAAACTCCATGTCCAGATAAGCCACAGTCTTTCCCCGATAGAGGACGTGAAACTTTTTTGAATCCGTAAATTTTCCAAGAACCGTTGCCTCGACATCCATCTTTTTGGCCAGTTCAAGGAATTCATCAATCTTCTCAGGAGAGACAGCGAGTGTCATTCTCTCCTGGGCCTCCGAAAGAAGGATCTCCCAGGGATCCAGACCCGGATACTTCAGAGGCGCTCTATCGAGGTGAAGTTCACACCCAATCTCCCGAGCCATCTCTCCTACCGAGGAGGAGAGTCCTCCTGCCCCGTTATCCGTGATCGACTGATAGAGACCTCGATCACGGGCAAGAAGCAAAAAATCGGTCATCTTCTTCTGTGTAATGGGGTCACCAATTTGAACGGCAGTAGCAGGAGAGTCTTCCCTCAACTCTTCAGAAGAGAAGGTAGCTCCATGGATTCCATCTTTTCCGATTCGACCCCCGGTCATCACAATAAAATCTCCTGGTGAGGCTTTCTTCAGATGGGAAGGTTCTCCTAAAATCTCTCTCGGCATAATTCCTGCTGTTCCACAATAGACCAAAGGCTTTCCAAGGTATCGGTCATCGAAGACGACCCCTCCATTGACGGTGGGAATTCCGCTCTTATTTCCTCCGTGTTCGACCCCTTCCCTCACTCCCTCGTATACCCTTTTGGGATGAAAAAGGGGCGCAGGGACAGGCCCCTCATAGTAAGGGGAAGCAAAACAGAAGGTATCTACATTGAAAATCAGTTTTGCTCCCTTTCCTGTCCCAAACGGATCTCTGTTCACCCCTACAATCCCGGTCAGGGCTCCTCCATAAGGATCGAGAGCGCACGGGGTATTATGAGTCTCGACCTTAAAGACCAGGTTGTATTGGTCATTGAATTGAATAACCCCTGCATTGTCGTCAAAGACCGAGACACACCAATCCTTCTCTCCTAAGGAGAGACGAATCTCTTCGGTCACCCTTCGAATATAGGTCTTAAAGAGACTGTCAATCACGAGACACTCTCCATCTTCATCCCAGTATTCGATCTTGGCATTGAAGATCTTATGCTTACAGTGTTCGGACCAGGTCTGGGCAATGGCCTCCAGTTCCACATCCGTAATCTTTTTTCCCAACCCCACCCGAGTTCGATGTTTGATCACTTTTGGATCGTTCAAATACTTCTGAATGGCCTTCATTTCTCTCAGATCCAGGGCCAAAAGACGTTTTTGGCTTAATTCCATTAAGGCTTCATCACTAAGTTCAAGATCTATCTCCTCAACCCTTCCTCCCCCCTCCATCACCACTTTCGGAACCTTCGGCTCAATCCTTCCTCTCCACTGATCTCGGCTCCAGACATCGAACCTCTGGATAAGGGGATTCCCCAAAAGGCCCACACAGATTCGTTCTACATCCTCCCGCCTGAAGTTTCCTTTCAGAAGATATTGAGTGGAGGTATAGACCTTCTCTTCGTCACTCAATCTTCTGCCAAGCCTCCACTCAATGGCCTCTTTGGCAGTCTTTCCCACATTATCTGTGACCCCGGGCTTAAAACTCACTTCCACCAGCCAATCAAAATCTCGAGCCAGCGATTCGTCAATTCGGTACTCTTGAATAATGGGGTCAAGAAAAGGATCCGAGGCGATCGTTTCTAACTCCTCTCGGGAGAGATCGATATCAAGAGTATAGACGGAAATCGTTTTGACCGATTCGATTGGAAGTCCAAGGTCGTTTTGAATTCTCCTTTTGACCTTCTCTCCCAAGGCATCTCGAATCCCTTCTTTTAATCCGATCTCAATACGGTGAGGCACAAAACCTCCTTCCCTTGGGTTAAAATTTATAGATCGAGAGGAATTTCTCTGCCGCTTTCATTCCCCTCCAGAGATGATCTTCCTGATGGGGTTCGATGGTAAAGAGAGGACGGAGTTTTTCCCGGGAGAGGATTCGGAAGAATCCTTCCACATCGATACTCCCTTCTCCCAGAGGGAGATGTTCATCTCTTTGCTGGCGATTATCATGAAGATGGATCTCGACCAGATAGGTCTTTAAGCTCTGGATCCATTCCGAAAAGTGGGTTTTTGAAAACAGATGATGATGGCCTGTGTCAAAACAGAACCTAAAGCAAGGCGAACCCACACGTTCAAGAAGTTGAGAAAGGGGGGTCGGGTCCTCTTCAAAGACATTTTCAATGGCAAGGGTCAACCCCCTTCTCTCCGCCTCCTCGACCAAAGGTTTCCACGTTTCCAGGCTGCTTTTAAGCCATAGAGAGACATCCCCATCGAACTTCCATTTTTCATAACCAGGGTGAAAGACAATGGTCTTGGGACGAAAAAAGTGGGCGAGTTCGATCGTCTTTCGAAACCGCTCTTGGGTCACCTCTTTGACCTTTCGGTCCACCCCCCCGGGGCTGAGATCCATAAAAGGCCCATGGATCGTGACCTCCAACCCATGGCGATGAAGGGCCTGGGACAAATTTTCTATTTCTTCCTCTTGGGTTTCGTCCAGATCCTCTGCGTTGAAATAGATTTCTGGATGGATCCGGTGCTCGATGGCAAAATCGATCCGCTGAAGAAGCATCCTATAGGGAACATTGACGTGGATAATGGTCATCCCCTCCCTCACTCTCTTCTTGCTCCTTCCCTTGACCTTTTTCTCACTCACGAACCATGAAAATCCCCCCTCACCTTAATCCACTCCCCTCCGGGGAAGGGGTGAGGGGTAAAAATCATGTTGAAGGTAAATCTTTTATAGCATTCCATCCCTTAAATCTCAATGTTGAGGGGGTGGGGACTCTAAAAGTTGAATGGTCTCCAGGATCGCTTCCTTCTTTCCGATAAGATAGAGGAGATCCCCTCCCTCGAAAATAAAATTAGGTTCCGGATTGGGAAAGATCTCCTCTCCTCTTTTTACAGCGATCACGGTGACTCCTGCTCGAGAACGAATCTGAAGATCTTTAATGGAGCGACCCTGAATTGGAGCGTCTTTATTGATCAGATAGGTCTCCACCTCTATATCCGAAATCACCTCGCACTTCTCCGGAAGGCTTCTCGGCGGAAGCTCCACTCTTCGCAACACCTCATAACTTCCTTTTCGGATATTCTCGATCTGCTCCATGAGAAGATTTCTTGGGACCTGGTAATGATGAAGCACTTTAGCAAAGATTTCGATCGAGGTCTCAAATTCTTCTGGTATCACTTCATTGGCGCCCATGGCAAGGAGCTCTTCCACCTCAGAAGCATACCTTGTTCTGACAATGAGATAGAGCCTCGGATTCTCCTTTCTCGCGACGGCCACAATTCTTCGGGTTGAGGCAGGATCGGAGATGGCGACGACAAGCAAACGAGCTGTGGAGATTCCTAATTTGTGAAGAATTTCAGGGCTCGTTCCATCTCCATAGAAAATGGGCTCCCCTCTCTTTCTCATCTCAAGGACTGTCTCGTTGTTCAAGTCGAGGATGACATAAGGGATAGACGTCGCTTTTAAGACCTCCGCAAGGTTTCTTCCATTGAGACCGAAGCCGACAATGATCACATGATCTTCTCTTCTGAATGGATACCCCTCTTGATTTGCCCTCCTTCTCATTCGATCCAATCGTTCCACCAATCGTTTTGAAGTAACCCAGGCAGAAAGGCTTGGAGAGGCCCTCAGGATAAAAGGGGTAAAGAACATCGTCAAGATCGACGCAGAGAGGAAGACCTGGTAATGAATATCTGAAATGAGGTTTGCCGATTTTCCAGCCGTTGCAAGGATGAAAGAAAATTCTCCAATTTGAGAGAGGTGAAGCCCCGTCTGGAGAGAGATCCGAAGGGGATGCCCAATGAGATGAACCGAGAGGCCTGCGAGAGTCGTCTTTAAACATAGAATGACGAGCGCCCCACCAAAGAGCAGAGCAAGATGTTGGTAAAGAAATCGGAGATCCATGAGCATTCCAATGGAAACAAAGAAGAGTCCGTTGAAACTTTCTTTGAAAGGGAGAATGTCAGAGATGGCCTGATAAGCATATTCGGATTCCGAGATAACGAGGCCTGCAAGGAAGGCCCCTAAGGCCAAGGAGAGACCGAATGAAGAGGTCATCAGTGCTGTCCCGAGACAGAGTAAGATGAGGGTGATAATGAATAACTCCCGGCTTCGTGTGCGGACGATCTGATGGAGGATATTGGGGACCAACCATCTCGCCCCAAAGATGATGATAAAAAGAAGGACGCCAGATTTCAGAAGGGTCCATAGGAACTCGAAGGGGCTGCCTTTTGTTCCGGAGAGGATAGGGATGAAGAGCATGAGAGGTACCACGCAGAGATCCTGAAAAATGAGGATTCCAATTGAAAGTCGGCCATGAGGGGAGTCGATCTCTCCCCGATCAAAGAGAATCTTCATGACGATCGCCGTGCTGCTCAGGGCTACAAGGAATCCTGAAAATAGGGCCTTGTTCCATTGACGGAGAAAGGGATAGGTGAGGAGAGAAGTGGCGATGATTGTGAGAAGGACTTGAGCGATTCCTCCGCCGAAGATGGAGGAACGGACTTTCTTTAGATTTTTCAAAGAGATTTCAAGCCCCACCATGAAGAGGAGAAGGATGACCCCTATCTCTGCAAGGAGTTCCACCTCCCGAATATTTCTTATTAGCCCAAATCCATGAGGACCAACAAGGACCCCAGCGATGAGAAATCCAACAAGAGGAGGAATCCTTACCTTATGAAGGAGGAAGATGACAGAGGCCGACACTCCAAATAGGAGGACCAGGGTGTTTAAAAATTCGATTCCCATCTTGGTGGCTTCAGGATAAAAGATTTAGCCTCCTATTGCAAGGTAGAGAGAAATTATGATATAAAATTTTCATGTTTAATATTGGGCTTCCAGAATTACTCATCATCTTAGCCATCGCTCTTATCGTCTTCGGTCCTAATAAACTTCCAGAACTGGCCAGGGCTTTTGGGCGAGCCATGAGAGAATTTAAGAAGGCGACCGAAGAGGTGAAGGAGAGCTTTGAGGCCGAAACGAGAGACCTTGAAGAGATCAAATCTGAACTCACCCAGGGCCATCTTTTGACCGACTTAACCCAGGAACTTTCTTCTGAGGAAGAAGTCCTCAGGGAATCTCAGGCTGAAGCCGTGCAGGCCGCTGAAGCCATTTTGCCCCAAAGGGAAGACACCGATGAGGTGAAAAAGGAAGAGGGACCGAAAGAGGAGTTTCCTTCTCATGGATGAGAAGAAACTACCGCTCACGGCCCATCTTCAAGAGTTAAGATCGAGGCTCATCGCCTCCTTCATCGCCATCGGGATTGGCTTTATTGTTTGTTATACCTTCTCTCAAACCCTCTTCGATATTCTTGCCAAACCCCTTTTTAAGCTTCTTCCTCAGGGAGGTTCACTGATCTTTACCAGTGTAGCGGAGGCCTTCTTTACCTATATGAAGGTGGCCTTCATCGGAGGGCTCATCCTCGCCTCTCCTTTTGTTCTCTACCAGATCTGGGCTTTTGTGGCTCCAGGACTCTATCGGCATGAAAAACGATATGTCCTGCCTTTACTTTTTGGAGGATCCTTCTTCTTTCTCTTAGGAATTCTCTTTGGATATTTCATTGCCATCCCCGTTGGGTTTAAGTTTCTCTTGGGATATGCCGCAGACCTGATCAAACCCATGCCCAGCATGAAGGAGTATCTCTCCTTCTCTATCAAATTTTTATTGGCCTTCGGTCTCGTCTTTGAATTTCCTGTGGTCTTAGTGATGTTGGCGAGGATAGGTATCATTGATGCTCGAATGATGGCTAAACAGAGAAAGTATGCCATCCTTCTCATTTTTATATTTGCAGCCGTCCTGACTCCGCCCGACCTCATCTCCCAGCTTATCATGGCCTTCCCGCTGATCGGACTTTATGAATGGAGTATCCTTCTTGCAAAAATCTTCGGGAAGAAAACGAAACCAGGAACAAAAATCGAATCCCAAGAAGGCGTCCATACGCACTGAGAGATGGAGGGGGAGGACAAAGTGATCGATCCCTATGCGGGTCTTCGTTACAGATGGACACTTCAGGAAAACACTGGCCCTCGTTCGATCCCTTGGGGAAAAAAGGGTTTCGGTCACAGTGGGTGAGAGAACCTTTCTCAATACCTCCTTTTTCTCAAAGTACTGTTCAAATCGAGTCGTCTACCCCTCTCCCCGACGATATCCCCAACGATTTATTGAATATCTATTAACGGAAATTAGAACACATCACTATGACTGCCTCTTTCCGATGGAAGAGGAAACCCTTATCTTGATTGCAAAATATCAATCTGAGATTTCGAAACATACCTATCTCCTCATTCCTGAGCTCGAAAAGATTGAGTTTGTCCGTGATAAAGGAAAACTGATCCAATTTGCAGAAACTCATGGGATTCCAGTGCCAAAAACTTACCCGTCCTTTTCCTCTCCTCCCCCCTCCCTTCCCATTCCAGCCGTGATCAAGCCCCGGATCAGCTCCGGTTCCTTTGGAATTCTCTATGTGAAAAAAAGGGAAGAACTTCACCCTTCCTATCAAAAGGTCCATGAGCGTTATCCATTCCCTTTGATCCAGGAATATATCCCAGACGGAGGAGGAACCTTTGGCCTCTCTGCCCTCTTTGATGAGGCCTCAAAGGTGAAGGCTGCCTTCGTTCATAAGAAGTTAAGGATGTATCCTGTTCAAGGAGGACCAAGTACGCTGAGGGAGAGTGTAAACCATCCCCAGATTATGGAGATGGGGCTCTCCCTATTAAAAGCATTGAATTGGGTTGGGGTGGCGATGGTCGAATTTAAGGTGGATCCAAGAGATGGGCTGCCGAAACTCATGGAGGTCAATCCCAGATTCTGGGGTTCTTTACAATTAGCCATCCTCTCCGGGATAGACTTTCCCTATTTGATTCTAAGAATGGCAAAAGGGGAAAAGATTGAGCCGGTTCTTCATTACGAAGTGGGAAGACGGTGCCGGTGGCTTCTGCTTGGGGATGTCCTTCATTTTTTAAAGAATCCCAATCGATTCAAGCTTAACCCTTCTTTCTTTCGCTTCTTTGATCCCAATACCTCTGACGATATCCTTTCAAAAAAGGACCCTTTTGCCGTCTTAGGGGCCATGGCCACCTTCCTTACCTTCCTTTATGATCCCGAAATGAAACGCTTTCTTGAAAGAAGGGGATAGAAGAGATTCGATTCCCCTTGAAATTGAAGCTCGAAATAAAGAAAATGATAGAAAATGAAAAGGAACGGTGATGATGATCTCCAAAGAAAAAATCTGTATCCTCATCCCTGCCTATAATGCTCAGAACACGATTGGACCTGTCCTGGAGAAAGCCTGTTCCTTGGGGTTAGATACCCTTGTCGTCAACGATGGGTCCACGGATGGGACTTCAGCAATAGTCCAAAGCTATGGGGTGAAGCTCTTGGAACATCCCAAGAATCTTGGAAAAGGGGCATCTCTTCGGACTGGATTTCAATATCTCCTTGAGAAGAATTATGAGTTAGTCATTACGCTCGATGCGGATGGTCAACACGATCCCTTAGAAATTCCCCTCCTTCTTAAAGCCTTTGATCGGGCGGAACCTGATCTTCTCATTGGTTCGAGAGCTGCAGAATTCGGGCAGATGCCTTTTCTTCGCCGGTTCTGGAATCGATTGGGAGTGAGGGCAGTCAGTCGCCTCTGTCACGCCGATATTACGGATAGTCAATCAGGATTTCGAGTGATGCGAACAGAGCTGTTACGAAGGATTTCTCTCACCACAAAGGGATTTGACACCGAATTGGAACTTTTGATCAAAGCTTGCAAAATGGGGTTTCGTGTGTTATCCATTCCTGTACATTCTCAAAAATTTAATGGCCCATTTCCCAGTCATTTTAAACCCGTCAAAGACACATGGTTGGTTTGTAAATTATTTCTCAGGAGTCTCTTTTGGAAGGCATAGAATAAATGGATATTTATCAAAAGGCTAAACACTATTCGATCGAAAAATTTACCGTCAGTGCCTTATCCCTTCTGTCCAATGCGTCAGAGGAGCATTTGATTCGATTGACCATTCTGGCCGAAAAGATTCCCCAGAAAGAATCCTATCGGGAAAAGATTCGCTGGATTCGAACCCTCTTTGAAACCCATCATCCTGGATTGACCTTGGCTAAAAGAGTTCTCAGCCAAACCCATCCCCTTCATCGACATAAACTGATCTCAAACTTCATCATCAATCAACTCCTCGTGGGAACGAATCAACGAAAAGCCTTTGCGGAAAAAAGCGGGTTCTACCCACCCGATGCCATGCTCCTCAGTCCCACGATGAGATGTAACCTCCGATGTTATGGTTGTTATGCAGGGTCCTATTCAAAGCAAGAGGATCTCCCCTTGGAGATTATTGATCGACTGATAGAAGAATGCAAAGGGATGGGAATCTATTTGGTTCTGATGACCGGAGGGGAACCCTTTCTGAGGGAAGACCTTTTTGATCTCTTCGAGAAGCATGGGGACTGTCTCTTCCAAATTTATACCAATGCCACTCTTATCGATGAGAGGATGATCGAACGATTGGTTTCTCTGGGAAACGTGGTTCCAGCGATCAGCCTCGAAGGGTTCCGAGAGGAGACCGATGAAAGAAGGGGAAAAGGGCGATTTGATCAAATCCTTAAGGTGATGGATGGGCTAAGGAGGGCCGGCCTCTTCTTCGCTGTCTCCACCACTCAGACCTCGAAAAATACAGAGGTATTGGGCAGCGAGGCTTTCGTTGACTTTTTGATTGAGAAGGGATGCATCCTCCTCTGGAATTTTCATTATGTTCCCATTGGAAAGGACCCGGATCTCAGTTTGATGGCCACCCCGGAACAGAGACAGAAGATCAGGCAACGCTTTGCGTATTTTCGGGCGACTAAACCCATGCTCTTTGTGGACTTCTGGAATGATGGTTGTCTGACCGGGGGGTGTATCGCAGCTGGGAGAAAGTACTTCCACGTCAATGCAAGAGGGGATGTTGAACCCTGTGTGTTCTGTCATTTCGCCTCGGATAATATCAAAGAAACGACCCTTTTCGAAGCCCTCAACTCACCCCTCTTCAAAGAGATCCGTAAAAGACAGCCCTTCTCGGAGAACCTCTATCGTCCCTGTCTTTTGATTGATCATCCGGAACAAGGAAGAGAGATTGCCTTAAAGCATGCCCGATACTTCACCCACCCCCAAGCCGAACAATTCTTTACCGAATTCTCTCAGGCCATTGATGCCTACGCGAAACGGTATGGTGAGATTGCCGAGAGGGCTTGGCAAGAACAGAAACAACTGAAAAACCAACAAAGGGGTCATGGCCAAAAGGTTGCGGGTAGACATGGATGAAAGTTACCTTTCCTCATCTTGGCACCATGCATATCTTCTGCAAGGCCATTGCAGAGACCTCCCACATCCCTTATGTCGTTCCTCCTGAGACCAGTCGCAGAACCCTTACCTTAGGCGTTCAACATTCAAACGAATGTATCTGTCTTCCTTTTAAAATCATCCTGGGGAATTTCATCGAGGCCCTGGAACGGGGGGCAGATACGATTGTCATGGTTGGAAGTGGTCCTCCCTGTCGACTGGGACTCTATGATCTGGTTCACAAAGTCATTCTCGAAGACCTTGGGCTTCCTTTTCGATGGCTGACGATCCCTCCTCGATTGACCTGGCAGGCCTTCTGGAAAAACTATGAAGAGACAAAGGAGCTCAAAAAAGAGTTGACCTGGAAAAATATTCTTCTTTTCCCTTATGGACTCTATATGGGATGGAAGAAGATGATGGCCTGTGAGACCCTCGAGAAGCTGGCGATGAAGGTCAGGCCAAAAGAGATCCGAAAGGGAGAGACTCAGAAAAGATTAAAGAAGGCCCTCGATTGGGTGGATAAAGCTCAAACGCCAAAAAAAGTGGAGGAAGCCCTGAAGGGGGGAGAAAAACTCCTTCTAAACACGGAACAGGATCCTTCTCGAGCCGTTCTTAAAATTGCCATCGTAGGGGAACTCTATACGGTGATGGATCCCCATATCAATCGAGGAGTCGAACAGAAATTAGGAGAATTGGGAGCAGAGGTCACCCGTTCTTCCTGGTTTTCCACCCATATCCTCAGAAGTCTGAGAAAAAATAAAGCCAATCGACTCTCGGAGAGGATTCAGTTCCTCGAGGCTTCAAAGCTTTATCTGGGTTATGACGTGGGAGCGGAGTGTAATGTCTCGATAGGAGAAGCGATCTTAAGATCCAGAGAGGGGTATGATGGGGTCGTCCATCTCATGCCCTTTGCCTGTATGCCTGAGACTACCGCTTCCGGGATTTTAACCCGGGTGGGGAAGGATTGGAACATCCCCATCCTGACCCTTCTTCTGGATGAACAGGAAATCGAGGGCCGGATTCAAACTCTCCTTGAGGCCTTTGTGGAGATGTTGCAGTGGAAGAGAAAGGGGTCATAGGAATTCCAAGGGCATTGATGTTTTATCGATATTTCCCCCTCTGGAGGAGTTTCTTCGAGGAGTTGGGTTGGAAGGTCCTCACCTCGGAGGAGTTAGGGAAAAGGGGAAGGCTTATCTATTTTGAGGACAGTTGCCTTCCCATGAAACTTTTAGTCACCCATTCCCTCTCTTTAAAGGAAAGGGTCGACTTCCTATTCATTCCCCGCTTGGTCAGCCTCGATCGAGATTATATCATGTGCCCTAAGTTTCGAGGGGCTCCAGACATTGCTCGATTAGCCATGGAGGGATCCCCTCCAATACTGGATGAAACCATCGATGGACGAACGAAAGGATTTTCCTGGGAGGACGCCTTTTTAAGGATTGGAAAGAGATTGGGGGCTCAAAGAAAGGACATTCAAAAGGCTATCAAGAAGGCCTGGACTTTTTATTTCAATTTCATGAAGGGATGGGAAGAACGGATCAATACCCTTCCTTTGAATCAACTTTGGGAATTTGAAATCCCTCCCGAGACCTCACAAAGAAAGGAGGAGCAATCCTATCGCGTAGCCTTAATAGGACATCCTTACAATCTTTATGATAGGGATATCAGTAAAGATCTCCTCTCCTTTATTCGAAAGCTTGGGATGAGAATCACCACCTCGGATTCCCTTTCAAAAAAAGAGGTGGAGCAGGAGGTCTCAGGTCTTTCAAAAGAGATCTACTGGTCCTCAGGAAGAGAGATAGTCGGCTCTCTGTTTCACTTTCTCTCCAGCTCCCTTGATGGGGTGATTTTTCTTACCTCTTTCAAATGCGGGATCGATGCCCTCCTTCAGGAATTTGTCAAAAGAAGATTAAAGTGGATGGGAGAAAGCAAGAAGCCTCTCCTCATCCTCACCCTCGATGAGCATTCAGGAAGGGAGGGGTTGATGACACGGCTTGAAGCCTTCAGGGATGTGTTGGAACAAAAGAAGATTCAAAATCCGATCCATGAGGGTCAAAACCCTCTCACGGATGGTTAACGATGGGACTTTATTTAGGAATTGATGTAGGGTCGATCACCACAAAAATGGCCGTCCTCAATGAGCAGGATGAGGTTTTAGCCCATGTCTATCTTCGAAACAATGGCCGACCCCTTGAAGCGATAAAGAAGGGACTCGAGCAGATTGAGTCTCAACTGGGAGTCCTTTCAGGGGTGGAGGGGGTGGCCACCACTGGCAGTGCTCGACATCTTGCAGCCTATCTGATCGGGGCCGATCTGATCAAGAATGAAATTACCGCCCATGCCATCGCTGTGATTGAATCTTTTCCAGAAGCCAAAACGATCATGGAGATTGGAGGACAGGATTCGAAGGTCATCCTCTTGAGGGAAGGGGTGGTGGTTGACTTTGCAATGAATACGGTCTGCGCGGCAGGGACAGGTTCGTTCCTGGATCAACAGGCCTCCCGGTTAGGAATTTCTATCGAAGAATTTGGCCGTTTAGCTCTTCGGGCAAAACACCCTGTCCGGATTGCAGGGCGATGTACGGTCTTTGCGGAAACCGATATGATTCACAAACAGCAGATCGGCCATGCGATGGAGGATATCCTCGCAGGACTGTGTGACTCTCTGGTGAAGAACTATTTGAATAATGTGTGTCGAGGAAAGGAGATCCTCCCTCCTGTGGTCTTTCAGGGAGGGGTAGCGGCGAATCCCGGGATACGCCAAGCCCTTGAGAAAGAACTGGGATTTGAACTGATCCTTCCAGAGTATTATGGGGTCATGGGAGCCATTGGAGCGGCCAAGCTCGTCAAACGGAGCAAACCCCAAAAGACACGATTCAAAGGATTTGAATGGTCTCGAAAACCCTGTCAAACTCGGGGCTTTGAATGTAACGAATGCGGAAATCAGTGCGAGGTCATCCAACTCTGGGTGGACGATGAAGTGGTCGCCTCCTGGGGCGATCTCTGTGAGAGATATCGATGAAGATTCTGATGATTAATCCCGCGCCCATCGGAACATTGAAAGCAACGGGTGTGCTCTTTCCACCCCTTGGTCTTCTTTACGTCGCTGCCGTTGCTGAAAAAGAAGGCCATGAGGTGGAGGTCGTGGATCTGGCTCTTCAAAAGAAGGGAGAAAAGATTGATTTTAAAAGGTATGAGATTGTAGGAATCTCTACGGACACGACCCGGCATCGCCAGGCTCTCCAATTGGCTAAGAGGGCGAAAAGAGAAGGCTGCACGGTAATCATGGGAGGCCCTCACCCGACCTATGTGGACAAAGAGATTCTCTCCACCGAAATGGTCGATTTTATTGTTCGAGGAGAGGGAGAAGTCACTTTCTCGGAATTGATTTCAACTTTAAATCGGGAAAAGGGCAAGTTGGATTCCGTACAGGGGATCAGTTTTTTATCCAAAGGCGAAATCCTTCGAACCCCCAGCCGCCCCTTTATTGAGAATCTCGATGAACTCCCCTTCCCTGCCAGGCATCTGGTTCCGATGGAGAAGTACCGGCGAACAAAAATGGGAGACCGGGAGGTCACTCCTATCCTGACCAGTCGGGGGTGTCCATTTCAGTGCACCTTTTGTGCCTCATCCCATTTTTTTGGAACGAAGGTCAGGCTTCGGAGTCCTGCATCGGTATTAAAGGAGCTCGAAGAACTCTATCATCGATACTCCTTTCAGGCCGTTGCCTTTGTGGATGATACCTTCACTCTCTTTCCGGATAGGGTGATCGAAATTGGTAAAGGAATTCTGGAAAGAGGGATGAACCTCTGGTGGTGGTGTCTTTCGAGAGCGGACCTTCTCATTCGAAACGAAGAGATGATTCAATGGATGGTTCGGTCAGGGGCGAAATCGGTCTTCATTGGAGTTGAGTCGGCCAATCCAAAGACCCTTGAGAGTCTGAAAAAAAGGATCGATCGAAACACCACGACTCGGGCTGTTGAAATGCTGAAACGATATGGCCTCGAGATCCATGCCTCTTATATCTTAGGCGGACTCGATGAGACGGCTCGGGCAATTCATGAAACGATCCGATTGGCAAAAGAACTGGACACGAATGTGGCCCAATTTTCCATCCTTACCCCCTATCCAGGGACCCTCCTCTATGAGCAGTTGAAGGATCGGATCTTCAGGTGGAGAGCTCCATGGTCATTTTTCGACATGCAACATCTGGTCTTCAAACACGACCATCTCTCCTTCATTCGGATGGAATGGCTTTTGATGAAGGCTCATCTTCTCTACTATCTGCGATCAAAGAAAGGGATTCGTGATCTCTGGCATCATATTAAAAAACACCGGATTACCCTTCGAACCTTCTTTCAATTTCTTAAAGAATACTTCTGGGGATAAAGATGGAGAATCGAGATCGTCTCTCTACCTACCGATTTCTCTCCCTCTTTCTCTTCCAATTCTTCTCTACCCTTATCCCCCGTTCCATGCAGAAGTTCTTCAGTGTCGTCGTAGGAGATCTCTTCTATTTATTGATGCCCAAGACAAGGACTTCTGTTCGAAAGAATATCGAAGGGATCAGCCAAGGAAGATGGGCGAAAGGAAAGATTGAAACCTATACCCGTAAAACTTTTCAGAACTATGGACAGTATCTCTTAGATTATATGGTCATGCATCGACTCTCTCCTTCTCATAAAGACCGGTGGGTGGAAGAAGAGATTGGAGGTCACTATATGATAGAAGCCCTCCAGAGAGGAAAAGGGGTGATCTGTATCACTCCTCATCTTGGAAACTGGGAGCTGGGAGGACTCCTCTTTTCCTTTAAAGGAGGAAAACTCAATGTCCTTACCCTGGACGAAGAAGATCGAGGAATTAAATCTTATCGTGAAGAGATGCGAAGAAGATGGGGGATTCGAAACATCTATATTCACCCCGGAGACGATTCTCCTCTGGCCACCCTCGAAGCGGTTCAAGCATTGAGGCGAAATGAGATTGTGGCCATGTTGGGAGATCGGATCGAAACTCAGAGGACGATGGAGTTGGATTTCTTTGGTAAGAAAACCCCTTTCCCCATTGGAGCAGCCTTGATGGCCATGACCACAGGGGCTGCGGTCCTCCCGGTCTTTGTCGTCATGGAAAGGAATCGAAAATATCGAGGGATCATCGAATCCCCTGTCTATTTTGATTCCTCTTCTCGAGAGGAACGCGAATCCATCCTGAGAAAAGGGATGGAAGAGATCGTGAAAAAATTTGAATCCTATATCGAAAAATATCCTGATCAATGGTATAATTTTTATTCTTATTGGAACGATTCCTGAGATCGATAAAAAGAGGGAGTTTCCAATGACACCAAAGGATGAGATGATCGAAAAGATGAAACGACTCATTATTACGAGGTTAAAGCTGGTGGAGATGACCCCCGAAATGATTGACCCAGAGGCTCCCCTCTTCGGAGAGGGACTTGGACTGGATTCCATCGATGCCCTTGAGTTGGTATTAGGTTTGGAAAAAGAGTTTGGTGTCATGATCCCGGATGCGGAGGTGGGTAAAAAGGTCTTCCAATCGGTAAGAACGATGGCCGAGTATGTTTTAGACCATCAGCTCAAAGGTTAAAGAGATGGAAGCCAAAAACAAAATTGCCTTCTGTTTCCCAGGACAAATTCAGGAAAGACCCATTCTTTCGAAGTACCACCCCCTCTCTGAAGACCCTTTCTTCCGAGATTGGGTAGATCGGGCAGAGAAGGAAACTGGAATAGAATTATGGAAATTTATGAACGAGGAGACGGAGGGAGAGCAAGTCCCTCTCAAATTACAGCTCACCACCTATCTCTTCTCGGTGATCTATTTTCAACGACTTTTAGAGAAAGGATGGACTCCTGAAATCCTCACCGAACATAGCATGGGAATCTATGCAGCGCTCACCGCTTCCGAGGCCATCACCTTTGAAGAAGGACTCTTTATCACCCATTCCATTGGGAGACTTCTCGAGGAAGAAGGGGCTCTCTGCCCCGGGATGATGGCAAGCATCATCGGTCTTCCTCTTGAAGAAATCCAGAAGATTATCAGTACCCTTGATGGATATCGCTTAGCCATTGCCAATTACAATGGATCAATGCATTTTGTGATTTCAGGAGAGGAGGAGGGGGTTCAAAAAGCGATGGAGCTTGCCCTGGCCCGGAAGGCCCTTTCAGTGAGTAAACTTTCTTTCAACACGGCTCTTCACTCTCCTCCCCTGAGCCATCTCAGGGGAAAGATCCGGGATCTGTTGAGGGAGATTGAAGTCCGTCCATTCCGGTATCCTATTCTTAATCACTGGACCATCCAACCACTCAACCGGGGGGAAGTGAAAGACTTTCTTTCCGAAGAGATTGCCCGCCCGGTTTACTGGGTTCGATGTGTGGAGAAATGTATTCAGGAAGGGGTTCGTCAGTTCGTCGAAGTCGGCAAAGAATCGACCCTGACGAAACTGATTCGTTGGATTGATCGGGAGGTCGAGGCCCTCTCGGCTGAGGAACTCCTCTTCTCGGGGGGACGAGATGGGATCCTATGAAACTCGATTCCGGGTTCGTTTTCATGAGGTCGATGCTTATGGAATGGTCTGGCATGGTCATTTTGTGGCCTGGTTTGAAATGGGTCGAAATGAATTGACTGAAAAATTTGGCTTGGGCCCCTTTCAACTCAAGGGAAGAGGGCTCTTGGCTCCGGTGGTCCATCTTTCCTGTGAATTCAAACAACCTGCTCGGTTCGGAGAGACCCTTCTCCTTCAAACGAGTATGGAAAGGACGGAAGTGGCCAAGTTAATCTTTCATTATCGAATCCTCCACCAAGGAGAAGAAAAGATAGTGGCGACAGGATCGACGACCCATGTGTTGACCGATCTCAATGGAAATCTCCTTTACCGGATCCCTCCCGACCTCCTTAAAAAGATAGAAGAGATGATGAAATTTTTAGGGGTATAGGATGAAGGTTTTATTGATCGATCCTCCCCATCGAATCTTCCCTGGGTTAAGAATGTGGGCTCCTTCCTTTGGTCTTCTCCAACTCTCCGCCTATCTGGAAGCCGAGGGAGTGAGCGTTCAAATCATAGATGGAACCACTCTTCGAGAACCCTGGAAAGAGCTTCAAGAACAGATCGTCTCCTCAAAAGCCGATGTGATTGGAATCACCTGTACAGCTACCTGTCTATCTCCCGAAGCGATTCAGACGATTTATCTTTCACGAAGACTTTCTCCTCGATCCATCCTCGTGGGAGGAGGAAGTCACTTCACCCTGATGGCCAAAACCATTCTCGAGGAGGTTCCCGATCTGGACTACATTGTTCTGGGGGAAGGAGAGATCGCCTTTCTTCAACTTCTCAAAAGCCTTTCCAATGGAAAAAATGGAAGAGAGGTGAGGGGAATCGCCTATCGGGAAGATGGAAGGGTGATTCTCAATGAAAGACAGCCATTGATTACTCCTCTGGATGGTCTTCCTCTTCCAGCCTATCATCTCATCGATGTCGAGAGCGAAGCCTACTACTGGCATGGAATGGGTCGAAGGGCCTTTGGAGTGTCCACCAGTCGGGGATGTGGGGATCACTGTAGCTACTGTTCCGAGACAAAATTTTGGGAAGGGGTCTGGAGGGGAAGAAGCGGGAAGAAGGTCGTCGAGGAGATCTCCTTCCTTTATCGAAAATATGGAAAAAGTCTCTTTGTCTTTAATGAAAACGCCTTCAATTGGAGTCGGAAACGGCTGGAGGAGTTTCTCGAAGAGTTAGGAAAATCAGGGCTCCGGATTCATTTCTGGTTCCAATCTCGAGTGAAAGATATCCTGAGGGACGAAGATCTCCTTCCGGAAATGAAGCGCCTCGGCCTTTATGAGGTGATGTTAGGGATTGAGAGCATTCAACCCGACGTCCTACAGCGATATGAAAAAGACCAGTCTCGGGAGTTGGCTGAGAAGGCGATTGAGCTCCTTCGTCGAAATGGGATCATGGTCATGGCTAACGTCATGTTTGGGGATTGGAATGATTCGGAGGCCAATCTGAAAGAGATCTTTCGTTTTGTGAAAAAAAAGAGCGATTTCTTAGTCCTCACCATCACCACTCCTCTCCCTGGGACAAAATACTTCGAAGAGGCGGAGCGTCTGGGAAGGATAAGGGAAAAGGACTTTGGAAAATACGACTTTATGCATCCCGTCATGGATACAAAATTTCTCTCCGCTCCTGAGGTAGAGCGACTTCAAAAGGCTTACCTTAAAAAGTATTATACCCAACCGAGGATTCTGCTCGGAGCCTTCTTTAACCCAAACCCTTTTAAGAGAATGGCCTACCGACTCATCTTAAGATACGTCTGGGAGAATGCCACAAAGAGACCCTGGAAGCAACCCAATTGGAAAGATGACAGGCAAGAGGGATAGAGATTGAAATCAAAATCCACTCCCCACTCTCCGAATTCGAAAAAGGTCCTTCTTATCTTTCCGAGGGAGAAGGGGATCAAATTTTCAAACGATACCTTCTATCCCTTTCCCATGATTGGCCTTCCTCTTCTGGCCGCCTATTTTCCCAACACCTACGAGGTCAAAATTCTAAACGAAGCCATCGAACCGATCGATTTCGATACGGAAGTGGATCTGGTCGGAATCACTGCCCTTACCTGTATAGCGCACCGGGCCTATGAAGTGGCGGATCGGTTCCGAAGAAGAGGGGTAAAGGTCATTTTAGGAGGGGTTCACCCAAGCATTCAACCTGAGGAGGCAAAGGAACACGCCGATTCTGTGGTGATTGGGGAAGCAGAAGGGGTCCTTGGAGAGATCCTCAAAGACTTTGAAGCCGGGGCCCTTAAACCTTTTTATCAGAATCATTCCCTGTGTGACTTAAGAGGACTCCCCTTGCCGAGAAGGGATCTTCTGAGTAAACGGTACAGCCCCTTGTTTAAGGCGATCGAAACCACCCGGGGCTGTCCCCATCGATGCGAATTCTGTTCGGTCCCCATTCTCAATGGGAGAAGGTATCGGATGCGACCCCTCGAGGAGGTCGATCGGGAACTCTCCCTGATCATCAAAAAGCCAAAGGAGTATCTCTTTGTTACCGATGACAACATCGTCGCCATCGAGGATTATGCCCTCGGCCTCTTTGACATCTTTAAACGGCATCAGGTGAGATGGATGGGGTTTTCTACCCTTCAGATTGCAACCAATGAGACACTTCTGCGGAAAGCGAGCGAGAGTGGGTGTCTCTCTCTCTTTATCGGATTCGAATCCCTCCTTCAAGAGAATCTCAATCACGTCTCAAAGTCCTTTGTTCACACCGAACTTCTTCCGGAGTGGATTAGGAGCATTCATGGCTATGGAATTGGCATCCATGGTTCTTTCATCTTTGGCTTTGATGGGGATGATTCAACGATCTTTCGGAAAACCGTTGAGTTTGTTCAAAAGAATCGAATCGATCTTCCCTCTTTTTCTATCCTCACCCCTTTTCCGGGGACTCGACTCTATCAGCGGTTAGAAGAGGAAGGCCGGATCATTGACCGCAATTGGTCCCATTACGATATGAGCCATGTCGTCTTTCAACCCAAGCAGATGACGGTCAGACAGCTTCAAGAGGGATATCTCTGGGCTCAACAGTATAGCTGTTCTCCTCGTTCGATCTTCCAACGCCTCCTCTGGAGGTGGAGAAATCACTTTTTCTTTTTTTTAATGTCAAATTTTGTCCTCCGGGGAGCCCAAATGGATGTGATTCGAAGAATAAGAAAAAGGCCCCAATAAAAGGATGAAGATTCTACTGATCTCTATCAATCGGGAACGAATGCCGGCTCCTGTTTTTCCTCTGGGGCTGGCCTATATCGCCCGAGCTTTAAAAGAGAGGGGACATCGGATAGAAGTATCGGATCTCTGTTTTTCTCAAGATCCCTCTCACGAGGTTCAAGAGGTCCTCTTTCGATTTCAACCGGATCTCATAGGACTCTCCCTGAGAAATCTTGACAATCTGACCTATCCCCACTCTCTCTCTTATCTTGATGAACTCAAAGAGGTGATCTCCATCTGTCGTCAACTCCCCTCATCAAAATTAGTCCTCGGTGGCTCAGGGTTCTCCCTCGCACCTAAGGAACTCTTCAATGAACTGGATGTGGATTTTGGGATTATTGGAGAGGGGGAGGAGATCATGGTGAAACTGGTGGAATCTCTCGAAAGGAAGGAACCCCTCCCTTTCCTCCCCTCTCTTCTCATCAAAGGGGAACCGATCCCCTCTAAAATCGAAGGGGCCAGAGCCCCGTTGAGTTTTACCCCGGAACGCTCTTTCTTCAAGAGTGAGCGTTATCTCAGGGAAGGGGGAATGCTTAATCTTCAAACCAAACGGGGTTGCCCTTTCTCTTGTATCTACTGCACGTACCCTCTTCTGGAAGGCAAAGAGGTGAGACTCCGGCAGATAGAGGAAGTCATCGAAGAGATCCGACACCTCATCCAAGACGAGGGAGCGGATTATCTCTATTTCGTTGACGACCTCTTCAATTATCCCTCTTCCTATGCCGAGCAGTTATGTCGAAAGATGGTTCGGGAAGGACTGAAGGTTCGGTGGAGCGCCTTTATCCATCCTCGCTTTCTTTCCAAAGAACTCTTAAAATGGATGAAAGAGGCGGGATGTGTGGGGATTGAATTTGGAACCGACTCGGGTTCACCCAGAATGCTTAAACAGTATCGAAAAGCCTTTTCTCAAGAAGAGATCGTCCGCTCTTCCCGAATCTGTGAGGAACTCGGGATGAATTACTGTCATTATCTTCTGCTGGGAGGACCTGGAGAGGATGAGGAAACCATCGAAGAATCCTTTCAATTGATGGATCGGCTCAATCCGACTGCAGTCATTGCTATGTTAGGGATCCGTATCTATCCGGGAACAGAACTCCATCGACTCGCTCTTCTCGAAGGGAGGATCCAGAAAGGGACTAATCTCGCCTATCCCATTTTTTATCTCTCTCCGAAACTTGAAGGAAGATTAGAAGAGATCCTTCGTGAAAAGGCCATGGAGCGAAGACAGTGGATCGTTCCAGGTCTCGAGATCAATCTCTCCAATACCCTGATGGAACAGATTCGACAATTTCAGATTCGAGGTCCCCTGTGGGACCTTGTAGGCAGAATGAAACGGCCAAGAATAAGACCCTTAAAAAATGACGGAAGTCATTAAATCGATTGTGGGAGGTTGACCATGTTACTTCAAGATAAGGTGGCAATTGTGACCGGGGGAACTCGAGGGATTGGAAGGGCCATCTCTCTCCTCTTCGCAGAGGAGGGGGCAAGGGTCGTGGCTAACTTTTCGAAAAACGTGGAGGCTGCAGAGTCCTTAATTGAAGAAGCTCGGAGCAAAAAATTGACATTAGGGCTCTTTAAGGCCGATGTGACCCAATTTGATCAAGTCAAGGAGATGGTGGAGGAGGTCTTCAGAGGATACGGAAGAATCGATATTTTAGTGAATAATGTGGGACTCGTCCGAGACAATTTTCTGATGCTCATGAGTGATGAAGATTGGGACTCCCTCCTCAAGGCAAATCTTACAAGTCTTTTTTATTGCTGTAGGGCTGTCATTCGGAAGATGATTCCGGAGCGAAGAGGGAAAATTGTCAATCTCTCTTCCATCAGTGGTATCCTTGGAACTTCTGGTCAAACCAACTATGCAGCGACCAAAGGAGGAGTGATCGGTTTTACCAAATCCCTGGCTCGAGAATTAGGACCCTTCAATATTCAGGTCAATGCGGTGGCTCCAGGATTGATTGAATCTGAGGTGGTCTCAAAAATGCCAAAAGAAAGGGTAGAGGCCATTATTAAATCCTCAAGCCTGGGAAGGATGGGGAAACCTGAGGAAGTGGCCCAGGCGGTCCTCTTCTTGGCCTCAGATCGTTCAAGTTATATCACCGGCCAAACCCTCATCGTCGATGGGGGAATCTTATAGGGAAAATGAAGAGAGTGGTGGTGACAGGATTGGGTGTTTTTTGTTCGATAGGGAAAAATGTGGAGGAGTTTTTCCGATCCTTAAGAGAGGGCCACTCAGGAATCGGCCCGATCACCCTCTTTGATCCCTCGAAATATCCTTCGAAGATTGGAGCCGAAGTGAGGGATTATTTCCCGGAAAGATATTTTGAAAAGAAGGAACTTAAGAGGCTTTCGAGGACGGACCAGATGGCCCTTATTGCGGCTGAAGAAGCAGTCCGATCCTCTAAATTTGAAACCTATAAGCCCGAAGAAGTAGGGGTCTGCATGGGTGCGGGTGCTGGCGGAATGTTTGAAGCAGAAGGCTATCACCGGCAAGTGCTTCTCAAGGGAAAATCCCGCCCTTCTTTGATTCTTCCTTTTATCCCAAGCTATACTACAAACCGAATCACAGAACGATTTGGACTTTCAGGGCCCAAAATGACCATTACTACTGCCTGCAGTTCATCGGCCACGGCCATCGGTTATGGGGCTGATCTGATTCGAAGGGGAAAATGCAAAGCCGTCTTATGTGGAGGAAGTGAGGCGTTGTGTGAACTCACTTTTGGGGGATTTAACTCCCTTAAAGCCATGGATCCCTCTCCCTGCAAACCTTTCGATCGAAGGAGGGCTGGAATGTCATTGGGAGAAGGAGCAGCCATCTTGATCTTAGAAGATGAGGAGGAAGCAATAAAAAGGGGAGCGAGGATTTATGCGGAATGTTTAGGCTATGGAATCGGGGGAGAGGCTTACCATATTACAGCACCAGAACCCAATGGATTCATTGAGGCTCAAATCATGAGGCAAGCCCTTAAAGAGGGAAGAGTATCTCCAGAGCAGGTCGATTATATCAACGCCCATGGAACAGCGACACCTCTGAATGATAAAGTGGAAAGCCTGGCTATTAAAAGAGTGTTTGGTGAAAGGGCTTACCAGATTCCTGTAAGTTCGATCAAGTCAATGGTGGGTCATTGTCTGGGAGCGGCAGGGGCGATCGAGGCGGTCGCATCGATTCTTTCCATCTTTTATCAATTTATCCCACCCACCCTAAACTTCGAGCAGGGAGATGAGGACTGCGATCTTGATTATGTTCCCAAGATGGCCCGAGAGAAAGAGGTCCAAGTGGTGCTTTCCAACTCCTTCGCCTTCGGCGGAAACTGTACCTCCCTTGCCTTCGGCAAGATAGATGGATCCTTTATTAGTTAAAAAAATTCTTTTTTGACAATCAAGACCAATTTTTATATATAAAAAAGAGAAATATATTATAGGAGGAGGTAAAAATCATGAAAAAATTTTTCTGGCTACTCTTTGTTGTGTTCACATTGATAGGAGCAATCTGGAGCAAGGCTGAGGCGACCTATCCCGAGAGGGCGATTGAAATCATTGTCCCATTTGGGGTGGGTGGAGGAAGTGATACAGCAGCGAGGGCTGTAGCGGAAGGACTGAAACCGTTGCTTCCCGTTCCTCTGGTGATTACCAATATGCCAGGGGGTGGAGCAACAAAGGGGATGCTCCATGTCGCCCAGCAACCCGCAGATGGTTATACCATTCTCGCGGTCACCACTTCCCACCTCATCGATGCCGTAAAGCCCAAAACCCGAGCCCATATCCTAAGAGATTTTGATCCCATTATGAGAATCCAGTGGGACACCACCACCGTTTTTGTTTCTGGAGAGTCCAAATTTAAAACCCTTTCTGATCTGATTGAATACGGGAAGAAACATCCAAGGATGCTCAAATTTGCAGGGACCTCTCCTGGAGGGTGGTCTGAGATCCAGACCGTGGCCTTCTTTAAAAAAGTAGGTATAGAAGTCACCTTCGTTCCATTTGAGTCAGGAGCAGAAATCAAGGCCGCTATCCTTGGAGGTCACATCCACGGAGCCATGGAGGAACTTGCCGAAACCTTGCCTCTCGTTAAGGCAGGAAAGTTGAGGGCTTTGGCCGTATTGATGGAAAAGAGGCATCCAGCTCTTCCCGATGTACCATGTACTCCAGAATTAGGAATCGATTATACCCATGGATTGATGAGGGCCTGGGCTGTCCGAAAAGGGACTCCCCCGGATCGGATTAAATATCTTCACGATGTGATAAAAAAAGCGCTTGAAACCCCAGTGTATAAGAAGTTTGAACAGGATAACCATCTCTATGCCCGACCCGGTTACCTTGGGCCTGAAGAGACAAGAAAGTACTGGGAAGACCAGGTGAAATTTTTTACCGAAGTATTGAGGGATCTGGGTTATATAAAGTAACCCATAGTCTCACGGAGAGACATGAAAAAAACTCATTTAATTGCAAATGGAGCCGTATTTGTTTTTTTTCTTTTCATGCTGATCCATGCTTTTGGTTTGCATGAGATTAGGCGTTTTGGTGAAGTAGGAAGTGGATTCTGGCCTTTACTCGTCCTCTCCTCTGCGACCATTCTGAGCTTCATTTTATGGATTAGAGAATGGAGATCAAAAGTGAGAGAGAAGGAAGAACAGCCAGAGGGAAATGAAGGAGATTCTGGTGGGAACAGAATCAAGGTTTTTGGGAGCATCCTTTGTCTCCTTTTCTATGTCATAGGAATGCCCTTTATTGGATTTATTCTTTCTACCTTTATTTTTATTTTACTCTTTATTTTTGTTCTTGGAGAGAGGAGAAAGTGGATTTTAGCGCTTTCTCCTCCTTTGGTGACAGGATTGATCGTTTTGGTTTTTGGAAAATTGATTTCAATGCCTCTTCCCAAAGGAGTGGGTATTTTTGCTGACTTCAGTCGTCTTTTTTACTGAGCCATTTTCATGATTGAACACTATCTCACTGCCTTTTCGACTATTTTTCTCCCACAAAACCTTTTGGCCATCTGTTTAGGTGGATTATGGGGCCTGATGGCAGGAGCCCTTCCAGGAATCAGCACTTCAATGGGAGTCGTCCTTCTTCTCCCTTTCACTTATGCCATGTCTCCCATTACCGCTTTTACGATCCTGGTAAGTGCCTATTGTGGAGGAATCACTGGAGGATCGATCACCTCTATCCTCTTCGGAATTCCAGGGGAACCTTCTTCTGTTCCCACCGTCATTGAAGGCCATTCATTGGCTAAACAAGGGAGAGCCGCTTATGCCCTCTGGGTATTTCTCTTATGCTCCATTGGAGGAGGCCTCTTTAGTGTGTTTGTGATGATGGGAGCCACTCCCCTGATTGCCAACTTTGCCCTTCGATTTGGCCCTCCTGAATACTTCGCTCTCACCATTCTCGGTCTAAGCGTTGTTTCCGGACTTTCTGGAGGTTCCATTTTAAAAGGTGTGATTTCGGCTCTTTTTGGATTATTTTTAGCCATGGTTGGAACGGATGGAATTACAGGAGTGGAGAGATTTACCTTTGGAACAAGTATTCTTCTCGGGGGAGTAAGTTTTGTTACAGCCATGGTTGGACTTCTTGCCGTTTCAGAGATATTGATCGAGGCCGAAGAACCCTTCAAGGAGTATAAAGAGGCATCCGGTTATAAAGGGATGAGAAAAGAATTCCCGAAACTTTCGGATTTCAGAAAGAACCTCACCAATCTCATCCGTTCTCCCATCATTGGAACCATTGTAGGCGCTTTGCCCGGGGCAGGGGCCACCATTGCGGCCTTTCTTGCCTACGGGGAGGCTGCAAGAACCTCAAAAAATCCAGAGAAGTTTGGGAAAGGAGCAGTGGATGGTTTGATGGCCGCGGAATGTGCCAACAATGCTTCCACAGGAGGATCCATGACGATTCTCCTCTCCTTAGGAATCCCTGGAAGCAATACCACAGCGATGTTGATTGCCGCTTTTATGATCCACGGACTTCAACCTGGCCCTCTCCTTCTGAGTCAGAAGCCAGATATCATTTATGGGATCTTTGTGGCGATGCTCATGGCCAATCTCTTTCTCCTTGGATTGACGATTATTGGAATTCGGGTCTTTCTTCAGTTGACCAGGCTTCCCTATTCTGTCTTTTCAGCAGCCATCCTCATTCTTTGTGTCATCGGGGCCTTCGGTTTGAACAATAATGTGGATGATCTTTATGTGATGTTTACCTTTGGTCTCATCGGTTATTTTATGAGAAAACAGGGCTTCCCCATTGCACCGGCTGTGCTGGGTCTTGTTCTTGGAGACCTTGCGGAACTCTCCTTAAGAAGATCCCTTCTCCTCTCCCTGGGTAACCCATTGATCCTTATTTCTCGCCCGATCAGTCTCCTCCTGCTTTGTGGGGCTGGATTCTCCATCATATATCCTCTCATTAAAAAACCAAAAGCATTGAAAGGGGTTTGATCCGATGGAGTCTCCCACACGAGCCTTGGCACGATTCTCCTCCAATCTTCGATTTGAAGATTTGGACTTAAATCTTATCGAAAGCTTTAAAAAATATCTTCTTGACGGGATCGGTTGCGGGATCTTTGGAAAAAAGCAACCCTGGGTCCGAATCGTAAATCAGATGATTAAAGAAGGGAGAGGACGAAGAGAATCGACCCTCTGGCTGGAACGATTTAAAGGCCCGGCTCCTCACATCGCCCTTGGATTAGGAGTCATGATTCATAGCTTCGATTTCGATGATTATCATAATGCTAAAATTCACCCTGGAGCCGTGGTCATTCCGGCAGTGATCTCCATGGGGGAAAGATTAAATGCCCCGGGAAGAAAGATCATCCAGGCGATGGCGGCAGGCTATGAGACTATGGTCAGGGTGGCTCTTGCTACAGGACCCAATTCTTCCCGATTAAGAGGATGGCACCTGACAGGAACCACCGGGACATTTGGTTCTGCTTCAGCTTCAGGCAATCTTCTTGGACTGGATGAGGAAAAGATGACCAGTGCTCTGGGGTTGGCAGGTACTCAATCCGCAGGCCTTTGGGCTTTTAATGTGGATGGGGCCATGAGCAAACGATTTCATCCTGGAAGATCGAGCCAGAGCGGTATCATGGCAAGTCTTCTTGCTTCAAAAGGATTTAAGGGACCTTCTCAGATTCTTGAGGCCGAGGATGGAGGATTCTTTAAAGCCACCTCTGACGAGGCCAATCCCTCATTCGTCTTTGAAGGTTTAGGAGAGAAGTTTTTTAGCCTTGAAACCAATATCAAACCTTATGCTTGTTGTGCAAGCATTCACTCCTCCATTGATGGAATTCTTAACCTTAAGAAGACCTATGGCTTTACCCCTTCAGAAGTGGAGAAGATCAGAGTGGGCACAGCTCATGGAGTGATCCTTCAGTGTGGTTTTCCATACCAACCTAAAAGTGTCCTTCAGGCCCAGATGAGCCTCCAATACTGTATCGCTGTCTCCTTGCTCGAGGGAAAGGCCCTGATCGAACAATTTTCCGAAAAGAAGATCTCTGACCCAGAAATCTTACACCTTGCTGAGCGTATCGAAGTTCACTTAGATCCCGAGATCGATAGGCTTTATCCAGAAAGATTTGCAAACAAGGTGGAAGTCACTTTGAACAATGGGAAAAGATTGGAGATAAAAGTCGACTCACCATTAGGTTCTTTTGAAAAACCAATGACCATTGAAGAGGTAGCCCAGAAATTCAGAAGTTTAACCCAAGGTATAATCCACGAGGAAAAATCTCAGGCAATCATTGAGAAAATCAAAAAAATAGAGGAGATCAAAGAAATTCAAGAACTCACCAAACTTTTAACATAAAAAGGGAGTCCGCGATGAGAAGGAAAACGGTGTTTCCGTGTACGATTATGAGAGGGGGGACAAGCAAAGGGGTTTTCCTTATGGAGCAGGACCTTCCTAAAGATCCTAAATTAAGGGATCGAATTATTTTAGCCATTTTTGGAAGTCCGGATATTCGCCAGATCGATGGTCTGGGGGGAGCAGATTCTTTGACCAGTAAACTGGCTATCATTTCTAAGGCGGATGATCCAAAGATTGATGTCTACTATACCTTCGGAGCCGTGGGCATTGATAAACCCTTTGTGGACTACTCCGCCAATTGCGGAAATATCAGCTCTGCTGTGGGCCCTTTTGCCATTGACAAAGGTCTGGTTCATGGAGAAGAGCCTTTTACCCTGGTTAAAATCTTTAATACCAATACACGAAAGATGATTCATGCAAGGGTCCCCGTAAAGAAGGGAAAAGTCGTAACGGATGGGGATTATGCCATTGATGGAGTTCCTGGGACAGGAGCAAGAATTGATCTCAGTTTTTTTGATCCCGCAGGAGTCACGACAGGGCGCCTTCTTCCCACAGGAAAGGTCGTGGATCAGGTGACCCTTGAAACGGGTAAGACGATTTCCCTTACCATTGTGGATGCAGGAAATCCTACGGCTTTCATTCCTGCAGAAGATCTGGGGCTTCGGGGTACGGAACTTCCGCCGGAGTTCGATCAAAACTTAGAGATGAGAGAAAGACTCGAATCGATTAGGAAGAAGGTGGCTGAACGGATGGGAATCCCTCTCCATCCTTCCATTCCCAAAGTTGCTTTTGTGGCCCCTTGCCAGAGTTATGAAACGATTAATCGGACTGAAGTGAAGGCGGATGAGATCGATTTTGTGGCACGGGCGATGGCGATGGGAAAGATGCACAAGGTATTTCCTATTACGGGTGGAATTCCGGCAGCCATTGCCGCCGTGATTCCAGGATCGACCGTTAATAAAATAGTAGGCAAAAAAGAAGAAGGCCTCCTAAAGAGAAGATTCCATATTGGCCATCCTTCAGGAATTCTTGATGTGGAGGTGGAGGCCAAGATAAGGGGAAAGGAGATTCAGATCATTCAATGTACCATCGGAAGGACAGCCCGCAAGATTATGGAGGGACGAGTGTACATCTCAGAAAGGGTATATCACTCAGGTTAAGCCCTCCTTGACTCTCCCCATCTATCTCTTTTATGAAAAAAGAAGATCAGGAGTTTAACGAACGATGTCAGCTTATCCAGAGAGTATGCAGGCTTCCATTCGGAAGGTGGAGGAGACCAGGCTCTCTCGAGCGAAAGAAGAGTTTCCTAAACTTTCATTAAAAGAACGTCAAGAACTCCTCCAGCAATTTCATCCTGATTATCGGGAGGGTGGAAGACGGGAGTTAAAGGTTGGAGTCAACAGGGGACAAAGGGTACCCAATGAACTCGCCGATCTCTTCGAAGGGTTAAGCCTCATTCGCCCCCACGAGATAGATCTTCATCGAATCCAAAGGGAGGTCGATGTGTTGGTCATAGGGGGAGGAGGGGGAGGGGCCTGTGCGGCCATCTTTGCTTCGGAGCGGGGTGCCCGAACACTTCTGACCACCAAGCTTCGATTTGGGGATTCCAATACCCTTATGGCCGAAGGCGGGATTCAGGCAGCCGTAGGACCTTACGATTCTCCAGCCCTTCATTATCTCGATACAATGGGTGGTGGCGGATTTGAAAACCTCCCCCACCTTGTTCAGGCACTGGTGGAAGACGCCCCATTGATTCTTGAATGGCTTGCCCGCCTTGGGGTGATGTTTGACCGAAAAGAGGATGGGGATCTTCTGGCCTCTTTTGCAGGAGGACAATGTCGAAGGAGAGTCCATTCCGCAGCCGATTATACAGGAATGGAGATGATGAGGGTGATGAAGGATGAGATCTACAGCCGTGGGATAGAAGTGATTGAATTCTGTCCTGCTGTAGAATTACTTTTAGATGAAAAGGGAAGGTGCGGAGGGGCCATCTTCATCAATCTCGATACGAAAGAACGTTTCGTCATTCGTTCAAAGACAACCATTTTAGCCACAGGAGGAATTGGACGACTCCATATTCAGGGATTTCCTACCACGAATCACTATGGGGCGACAGCCGATGGCCTGGTCATTGCCAATCGGGCAGGGGCAAAGATCATCTTCATGGATGCGATCCAGTTTCATCCCACAGGAACGGCCTACCCGGAGCAGTTGGTAGGACTTTTGGTCTCGGAGGCCTTCCGGGGGTGGAGTGCCCAACTGGTCAATTGCGAGGGAAAGCGATTTATCAATGAGTTGGAGACAAGGGATGTCACTTCCTCAGCTACCATCAGGGAGGTAGTGGAGCGGAAGAAAGGGGTCTCTACTCCCACCGGGATGCAGGGGGTCTGGTTAGATACCCCTCTTGTAGAATTGAACAAGGGAAAAGGAACGATTCATCGAATCTTTCCTCATCTGTTTCACCGATTTCATACCTTCGGGATCGATATTACCAAGGAACCTATTCTTGTCTATCCCACCCAGCATTATCAGAACGGAGGGCTTCTTATCGATGAGAACGGAGAAACGACCGTTCCAAATCTCTTTGCTGCTGGAGAGGTTTCAGGAGGAGTTCATGGAAGGAATCGGTTGGGTGGAAACTCTCTTCTTGATATCTTTGTTTTTGGTCGCCGGGCAGGAATACTTGCAGCCGAGCGATCCAGGGAGATAAAGGTGGGGAAGCTTTCGTTAAACCATATCATCGAATATGAAAGAGAACTGGAGAGAGAAGGAATTATAAAAAAAGAGATCAAATCTCCGATCCTTTTCCCGGATTATCGATATGAAAGAGCGCTTCCCCAAACCCACCAGTAAGAAGAACCTATGGAGAGAAAAGAGAGGAGATTGATTCCTATCCATATCTTTGGGAAACGGTACGAGGTTCCTGAGGGGCTAACTATTCAGAAAGCGATGGAATATTCGGGCTATCAATTCATTCGTTCCTGCGGATGTCGAGGAGGAATCTGCGGAGCATGTCTTACGGAATACCGAACTCCCAAGGATTATAAAATCAAAATGGTCCTGGCCTGTCAATCCTTAGTAGAACCGGAGATGCAGATTACCCAGTCCCCCTTTATCCCGATGAACCGGGCTCAATACGAACTTGAAAAACTCAGGGCTCAACCTGATATTTTAGGGAGGATTTATCCAGAGATCTTTCGTTGTCTTCAATGTAATACCTGCACCCGGGTCTGCCCCATGGAGATTCCCGTGATGGAATATATCGCCTGTGCGATAAGAGGGGAGATTGAGAGGGTGGCTCACCTCTCCTTTCCCTGTGTGATGTGTGGAGCCTGCGCCTCGAAGTGCCCTGCCGAGATCTCTCAACCCAATGTGGCCCTTTTAGCCAGGCGAATCTATGGAAGGCACATGCTTCCCCTCCCCCAGCGTCTTTATCAGAGAATGGAGGAGATCAAGCAAGGAAAGTATGAATGGGTTCTTGGAAGGTTGGCCGAGCTTCCTACCTCTAAATTAATAGACCTCTACACCCAGAGGGAACAGGAGCCTCAGGAGAGTAACCATTGGGTTCCGAAGGAGATCGATTTCCCGGAGAATCGTTTGAGGGAGGAGAGAGAATAATGGGAGAGAATCTATTTGAAAAGATCGTCCGATCCCATCTCGTCGAGGGAAGGGTTCAGCCTGGAGAAATGATAGCCCTTTCCGTAGACCAAACCCTTTTTCATGATGCCACGGGAACGATGGCTGCGCTCCAGTTCGAAGCCCTTTCCATTCCTCGAGTCAAGACGAGATTATCCGTAGCCTATATTGATCACAATACCCTTCAGATTGGATTTGAGAATGCCGACGATCATCTCTTTCTTCAAAGTTTTTCTGCAAAATATGGGCTCTATTTCTCAAGGCCTGGAAATGGAATCTGCCATCAGGTTCATCTGGAGAGGTTTTCGGTCCCAGGCCAGTTTCTATTAGGGGCAGACAGCCACACCCCCACTTGTGGGGGGATGGGAATGCTTGCCATTGGGGCGGGCGGATTGGATGTAGCCTTAGCCATGGCGGGAGAACCTTTCTATTTGAAAGTGCCAAAAGTGGTTTTGGTGAAACTGATGGGGCAACTCTCTCCGTGGGTGAGTGCCAAGGATATGATTCTTGAAATGTTAAGAAGACTCACTGTAAAAGGAGGGGTGGGAAAGATATTTGAATATGGAGGGCCGGGAGTAAGGAGTCTCAGCGTCCCTGAGAGGGCCACCATCACCAATATGGGAGCAGAATTAGGAGCTACCACCTCCATTTTCCCAAGTGATGAGATGACCCTTACCTTTCTCAAGGCACAGAGAAGAGAGAAGGATTGGGTTCCCCTCGCTCCAGATCCCGATGCCCGTTATGATGAAGAGATCGAGATAGATTTAGGGGCTCTTGAACCGATGGTCGCTTGTCCCCATAGTCCTGACCGTGTTTTCCCGGTCAAAGAATTGGAAGGACTCAAAATCGATCAGATAGCCATAGGAAGTTGTACGAACTCCTCTTATAAAGACCTAATGACAGTGGCTTCCATTCTTAAGGGAAAGACCATCCCTCCTCATGTAAGTCTTGTCATCTCTCCTGGCTCGAGGCAGGTTCTAAAGATGCTGGCTTCCAATGGGGCCCTCGGGGATTTAATCGAATCCGGCGCAAGGATTCTCGAGAGTGTATGCGGTCCTTGTATTGGGATGGGTCAGGCTCCTAAAACGAACGGGGTTTCCATTCGAACGTTTAATCGAAATTTTAAGGGGCGATCGGGAACAGAAACGGCCGAGGTCTACCTTGTGAGTCCTGAGGTCGCTGCAGCCTCCGCTATCCGGGGAGTCCTGACGGACCCGAGACGTCTCGGTGCCCCTCCAGTCATCGAACTTCCTCACTCCTTTCCGGTTGAAGACAATATGATTCAGCCCCCTCTTCCTCCTCAGGAGGCGGAGAAGGTTCAGCTCCTTCGAGGCCCTAACATTAAACCTCTCCCCAAAAAGGATCCTCTTCCTTCGACCCTTTCGGGTATCATTCTTCTCAAGACATCAGACAATATTACTACGGATGATATTCTTCCCGGAGGAGCAAAGGTTCTTCCCTTAAGATCTAATATCCCGGCGATCGCCGAATATACATTTGAAAGGATGGATCCTTCCTTTGTAAAGAGAGCCAAGGAATTTAAAGGGGGATTTATAGTCGGTGGAAGCAATTACGGTCAAGGTTCGAGTCGTGAACATGCCGCTCTTGCCCCCATGTTTTTAGGAGTCAAGGCCGTGATCGCCAAATCCTTTGCAAGGATTCACTTAGCCAATCTTATCAATTTTGGAATCCTCCCTCTCCTTTTCCAAAAGGAGGAGGATTACGAGGCTCTCTCTCAAGGGGATGAGATCGAACTGGAGGTGGGCGATCTCACAGGCAATGAGATCCCCCTTACCAACAAGACGAGTGGAAAAAGAATCCTTCTCTCCATTCCTCTTAACGAAAGAGAAAGAAAGATTGTGAGGGCTGGAGGGACTCTGGCCTTTGTCAGGGAAAAGAGAAGACAGTAGAGGAGAAGACCATGGGTGAACTCATCGAGATTCAAGAAGATGGAACTCTGTCCGTCCCAGATCATCCTGTGATTCCTTTTATCGAAGGGGATGGAGTAGGTCCGGATATCTGGAGGGCCTCGGTCCGGGTGTTTGACGAAGCAGTAGAAAAATGCTACGGAGGACGGAGAAAGATTGATTGGGTAGAGGTTTATGCAGGGGAAAAAGCCTTTCGAATGAAAGGAGATTGGGCTCCCGAAGAAACGATCGAAGCCATTCGAAAATATAAAGTGGGGATTAAAGGGCCTTTGACCACTCCTGTGGGAGAAGGGATTCGAAGTATCAATGTCCTGTTAAGGCAGCGGCTCGATCTTTATGCCTGTATCCGTCCTGTAAAATATATTTCGGGAACTCCCAGTCCTCTAAAACATCCCGAGAAAGTGGATATGGTGGTTTTCAGAGAGAATACCGAGGATGTCTATGCGGGGATCGAGTGGCAGGCCGAGACCCCTGAGGCCCTTCGAGTCAGGGAATTCCTTGACAAAGAGATGGGGAAGAAGATCCGAGAGGATTCAGGGATTGGAATCAAACCCATCAGTCGTTTCGGGACCAAGCGGCTCGTTCGGAAGGCTATCCAATATGCCCTCGCACATGGCCGAAAAAGTGTCACCCTTGTCCATAAGGGAAACATCATGAAATTCACGGAAGGGGCTTTTCAGAAATGGGGATATGAATTAGCCAGAGAGGAGTTTCAAGATCGAGTGATTTTAGAAAGTGAATTCTTGGGTCAGAAGATGAAGAGTCTTCCTGAGGGAAAGATTGTTCTGAAGGATCGAATTGCCGATGCGATGTTTCAGCAGATTCTTTTAAGACCCGAGGAGTATGAGGTTCTGGCCATGCCCAATCTGAACGGGGATTATATGTCGGATGCACTGGCCGCTCAGGTGGGAGGGCTCGGAATGGCCCCGGGAGCCAACATTGGGGATCGAGCGGCTGTCTTTGAGGCAACCCATGGCTCAGCCCCTAAATATGCCAATCAGGATGTGATTAATCCCGGGTCCCTTCTTCTCTCCGGAGCCATGATGTTTGAATTTATTGGATGGAAGGAGGTTGGAGAAAGGATCAAGAAGGCTTTGGAAAAGACGATCTCACAGAAGATAGTGACCTACGATCTGGCACGCCAGATGAGAGGGGCAAAGAAAGTGAAGTGTTCTGAATTTGCCTCTGCGATCATCGAAAATCTTTGACAAACCCTTTTGGGTTCATTTATAAATAGTTCAGAAATTTAAAGTAATAAGCGAGAAAGTTTAATGCTTTCAGAGAAGGTCGAGCCGAAGAAAAAGAAGGAAGTCCCGAGGATTGATATTTATCGAGCGTGGTGCAAGGCCTGTGGGATCTGTGTCGCCTTCTGTCCCACTGGGGTCTTAGAGATGGATGAAGCCGGATATCCTTTTGTGAAGGAGATTGGGAAGTGTATCAATTGTGGGTGGTGTGAGATCCGCTGTCCGGATTTTGCGATTACTGTAAGGCCGGGTTTAAAGGAGAAAAAGAGGGCCGAAGTCAAACATGGAGAAGAAGAAAGGGAACCAAAGGAAGAAGAGGTCCTCCCGGAGAGAGTTGCTGCTCCAGGGAAATGAAGCCGTTGCAGAGGGGGCGCTGAGAGCAGGCTGTCGTTTCTTTGCGGGCTATCCTATTACACCTGCCACAGAGATCTCAGAGATCCTATCGGTCAGGCTTCCCCAGGTGGATGGGACCTTTATTCAGATGGAGGACGAGATTGCAAGCCTTGGGGCAGTGATTGGGGCTTCTCTGGCCGGGGTGAAGGCCATGACAGCGACCAGTGGCCCGGGGTTCTCCTTAATGCAGGAGAACCTTGGATTTGCCATTATTGCGGAGATCCCTTGTGTCATTGTGAATGTGATGAGAGGGGGGCCGAGTACAGGGCTTCCGACGTTTCCTGCCCAGGGGGATGTGATGCAGGCCCGATGGGGGACCCATGGGGATCATCCCATTATTGTTCTTTCTGCTTCCACGGTGCGGGAATGTTATGATATGACGATTCGAGCTTTTAATCTCTCTGAGCGGTTTCGGATTCCTGTCATTCTTTTGATTGATGAGGTGGTCGCTCATATGCGAGAGAAGGTCGTCTTTTTTGAAGACGAGAAAATAGAGATTTTTAACCGGGTCAAACCCACAATGCCTCCTGAGTGGTATATCCCCTATGAGGACACTCCCAGTGGAATTCCACCCATGGCCAATTTTGGGGAGGGTTATCGGTACCATGTCACGGGGCTTACCCATGACATTCGGGGCTTTCCGACCTCAAGACCTGATGAGATCGGTCCCTTTATTGCCCGACTTCATCGAAAGATTAGTTCCCATTTTTCTGAGATTCAGATGGCGGAGTTCTTTCTTACGGAGGACGCAGAAATTACAATCATTGCCTATGGATGTGTGGCTCGATCGGCGAAGCGAGCGGTCATTGAAGCAAGGGAGAAGGGCCATAAGGTAGGTCTCCTTAAGCTAATGACCCTTTGGCCCTTTATGAGGAATGCAATCGAGAAGGTGCTTCAGACTTCTAAGGTTCTTTTGGTTCCTGAGATGAATATGGGTCAGATCTCCCGGGAGGTCAAGAGGGTCAATCAGGGGGTGGCCAAGGTCCTGACCCTCAACAAAGTGGACGGAACGATCATCACCCCTTCGGAGATTTTGAGTCGTATGGAGGAGGCTCTCTGATGCCTGAGATTACGAAACTGATCCATCATTATCTTCGTCACGACAAAAAGTTTCCTCATGTATGGTGTCCTGGTTGTGGGATCGGGATTATGTTAGGGGCTTTGATTCGGGCCATTGATCGGATTGGTTATGAGAAGGACGAGGTGGTGCTGGTTTCAGGGATTGGTTGTTCGGGGAGGCTTCCGGTCTATGTCGATTTTAATACCCTTCATACGACCCATGGACGGGCTTTGACTTTTGCGACCGGGATTAAATTGGCCAAGCCTCAGTTGAAGGTCATTGTGATCATGGGGGATGGGGATGCGGTCGCGATAGGAGGGAATCATTTTATTCATGCAGCACGAAGAAACATCGATGTGACCGCGATCATTCTCAACAATAGCATCTATGGGATGACGGGGGGTCAGAGTTCTCCTACGACCCCTTATGGAATGAAGTCGACCACCACGGTCTATTCCAATATCGAACATGCCTTCAAGATCTCCGAGCTGGCTGTGACTGCAGGGGCAGTCTTTGTGGGAAGGGGAACTGTCTATCATGCCAAACTTTTAGACAGCCTGATGGAGAAGGCCTTCTTGAAACAGGGTTTTTCAGTGGTGGAGGTCATTTCCCATTGTCATACCCAGTATGGAAGGCAGAACCGTCTGGGTTCGGCCGTGGAGATGATGAAGTGGCAGAGGGACAATGCGATTCCGGTGGAGCAATCCTTGAAGATGAAGCCTGAGGAGCTGGAGGGGAAGATTCTGATCGGGGTGTTGGTCGATCGGGATTTGCCCATCTACCAGGAGGAGTATGAAAAGATTCGGGAGCGGGCGAAGGCTTCGGCAGAACGAGGATAGACGGAGAAGAATCAAAGATGGGTTCAAGGTATGAGATTCGGTTGGGAGGATCTGGAGGACAGGGAATCATCCTGATGGGGATTATTCTGGCTGAGGCCATTGGGATTTACGATGGGAAGTGGGTGGCCCAGACCCAGAGTTATGGCCCCGAGGCAAGAGGAGGCTCCAGTAAATCCGAGGTGATCGTCAGTGACGAAGAGATAGACTATCCAAAGGCCATGAGGCCGGATCTTCTTCTGGCAATGAACCAGAAGTCCTGCGATGAGTTCTACCCTGATCTTAAGCCGGATGGGATTCTGATTGTGGACTCTACCTTTGTGACCCAGGTTCCAACCCCCCGTGCTTATCAGATCCCTTTTACTCGGATTGCTCGAGAGAGGTTTAAAAGGGAAGTGGTGGCCAATATCATTGCCTTAGGAGCCCTGTCTCAGTTGAGTCCGATGGTGAGTGCGAAGGCGATTGAGGAGGCGGTGTTGAAGCGTGTCCCTAAAGGGACGGAGAAATTGAATCGAGAGGCCTTAAGAGCCGGGATCGCCGCGGCGAGAAAAGCCATAAGGGAGATGGCCAAGATAGACATTCCTCCCGAGAATCCCAAGGAAGACCTTTTTGATTCCTATTGAAGTAGCCATCTCTAACCTATAAGATGGGAAGGAATCCTCTGGTCTATTCCATTACCAAAAAGATTGCCCATTTCGTATTTTCTCTCCTCTATCGAATTAAGATCCACGGATCTTCTATTCTTCCTAAAGAAGGACCCCTTATTATTCTTCCTAAACATCAGTACTGGACGGATATCCCGATTATAAGCCTGGCCTTCAAACCCCTTCTCTATTTCGTTGCTAAAAAGGAACTCTTCCATTGTCCCATCGTCCGAAAGTATCTCTCTCTTCTGGGTGGAATTCCTGTGGATCGCCAAAAGACTCTCCGCACCTTGGATTCCTTCAGGTATCTTGTCACCTTGTTGAAATCGGGTGAAAAAATCGTTATCTTTCCTGAGGGAACCTATTATCGAGAGGGAGTCGGCCCAGGGAAGAGTCGGCTACTTCAGATGATTCTAAAGATCCAGGAAGAATTGGATCAGAATGTTCCTTTCTTACCTGTTGGGATTCGCTACGGGGAAAGAAGAGGATGGAGAAGAGAGGTGGAGGTTCATATTGGTTCTCCACTCTACGGGAAAGGAGAAAGGAATGCCTCTGCCTTAACCCATCGAGTGATGGAAGAGATTAGCCATTTGTCTAAGATGCCGAGACTTCATTAAAAAGGAGAAGAGAAAAAATGCCCAGGAGAGAAAGGGATCGAGAACTGGCAAGAAGAAGAAAAAGAAGGGAGAAGAGAAAGAAACTTCGTGCTAAGGGACTTTTACCCCCTTCCGCTACCACTCAAGGGGTGAAAGGAGGAGTGGAGAAAAAACCGGAAAAGGCTTTGGAGGAATCACCCACGAAAGCTCCTAAGGTGGAGGGAGAACCCTTGGCGTCGGAAGGCTAATGGGTTCCAGAATGGAGGGCCGGGCCGTTCATTTGGATTTCTTTGGGATAAAGTACCACGTCCCCTTCTTCATCTGCTCGATCTCCCGAACCAATTGAGTAAAATCTTCTTTTCGATTCACGAAGTCAATCTCACTGGTATCGATGACCAGAAGGGGAGATCGATCGTAATGGAAGAAATAGTAATTATAGGCTTCCACTAATTCCTGAAGATAGTTTAGGTCGATCTCTTTCTCGTAAGGGATATTTCGAGTTTTAATTCGGTGAAGAAGAATCTCGGCTTTGGCTTGAAGAAAGACGACCAGATCAGGGGTTGGAATCTGGTCACTGAGAAGGTCGTAGAGTTGTTCGTATAAAGCCAACTCATCATGGCTTAAATTGAGGGAAGCAAAGATTCGATCTTTTGCAAAAAGATAATCAGTCAGGGTCACCTGATTGAAAAGATCGAGCTGGGCAATCTCCTTCTGCTGCTGAAAACGGCTGAGAAGGAAGAAGACCTGCGTTTGAAAGGCATACGATTTACGATCCCGATAGAATTGGGGGAGAAAAGGGTTCTCTTCCGGTTTTTCCAGAATTAATCTTGCCTTTAATTCTTTGGCCAATAAGGTGGCAAGGCTTGTTTTACCCACCCCGATGGGGCCTTCGATAGCGATATATCGAAACATTTACCTCCCTGGTAAACCCCTGACCCCTCCAGGCGATTTATTTGGGATTAAGGCATGGTAAATTTTTTCCCTGGAAGTCTGATGGTCATGACCGGATAAGGAGAATTTCGGACTACTTTTTCGGCCGTGCTCCCGAAAAGGATATAGTCCACTCCGGTCCTTCCATGAGTCCCCATGACGATCAGATCCACCTTCTCTTTTTTTGCCGTCTGAATAATTTCGTAAAAGGCCTCTCCTTGCTTGATGACCACACCATAATCCTTAAATCTTCCCATCTTACTTAAATAATGGGTTTTAAATTGGTCCTCCAATTCTTTTCTCTGGGAAATCTTCAATTCCTCTAACTTTTCAGGAGAAAGATAGATAGAGAGGAGTTCGGGGTGGGCAGGTTCTGGAATGACATGGAGGAGGAACAGTTTGGATTTGTAGGTTTTAGCTAACTCAAGGGCATAAGAAAAAGCGTAGTGGGAATTCTCAGAAAAATCGGTACAAAAAAGAATTTTTTTAAACATCTAACGGAACCTCCTTCCTTTTAGGACTTGACAGTCCTGAATTTCGGATTTATGTTGTTTCATATTTACCATAACTTTTTTTTCTTTGCCATAAAAATCTAAAGGATAAAGGAGGAAATCGTGTTAAGGAATAAACAGGTTGGATTTTTAGGAGCAGGCAATATGGGAGAGGCCTTGATCCATGGGCTTCTTCATGGCCATCTCTGTAAGCCGGAGCAGATTTTCTGTTCAGATGTGAGAGCAGAACGACTAAAGATCATCCGTGAAAAATATGGGGTTCGAGGAACGATTCATAATACGGAGGTCGTGAAACAATCGGATATTATCATTCTGGCGGTGAAGCCCCAGATTATGAGACCCGTGATCGAGGAAGTGGCCAAATACCTTGATCTCAAGAAACTGATCATTTCCATTGCCGCGGGAGTTCCGTTGGGTGCCATTGAGTCCTGTGCAGGGAAGGAATTGAAGCTCATTAGGGTCATGCCCAATATCTGTGTTTCGGTGAGAGAAGGGGTCTCTGCTATTTCAGCAGGAAGACATGCCCAAAAGGAAGATTTGATGGTGGCCAAGACGATCTTTGATTCGGTTGGAAAATCCCTATTTCTCGAAGAGTCTCTCCTCGATGCCGTAACAGGCCTAAGTGGCAGTGGCCCCGCCTATATCTTTCTGATCGTGGATGCCTTGGCCGATGCAGGCGTAAAAGTGGGACTTTCTCGAGATGATGCTCTGCTTCTGGCCTCCCAAACCGTTCTGGGGGCAGCCAAGATGCTCATCGAAACAGGGGAACATCCTGGAAAATTGAAGGACATGGTGACCTCCCCTGGCGGAACGGCGATTGCTGGGCTCCATACCTTGGAGCAGGGGGGAGTGAGAACCACCCTGATCAATGCCGTAGAGGTGGCGACTCAACGATCCAGGGCCCTTGGAGAGATGATGAAGAACAATCTTAAGGGAACTTAGGAGATGAGCCTTTAGAAATGAGCGACTCTTTCAAGGACGGGAAAAAATGGGTTTCTCAGCCTCTTCAGAGACCTTTGATGTGATGATCATTGGGGGAGGAGTGATCGGTTCCAGTATTGCCTATCATCTGGCAAACGATGGGTTTGATGGACGAATTGTGGTCTTCGAAAAAGATCCTACTTACGAGAGGGCTTCTACTGTCCTCAGTGTAGGAGGAATCCGACGCCAGTTTAGCACAGAGGTCAATATTCGAATCTGCCAATACAGCCTCTCCTTTTATAAAGAATTTAGTGAGCGAATGGAGATAGATGGGGAAAGGCCAGAGATCGATTTTAAACCCAGGGGATATCTCTTCTTGGGAAATGAAAGAAACTGGCCTCTCCTGGTAAAACACCAGGCTTTCCAGAGGGCTCTGGGTGTAGAGACCCAGCTTCTCGATATGGAGGAGACCCTTAGGCTCATTCCTGATTTATATCCAGAGGACTTAATTGGTTCATCTTTTTCTCCAGGGGATGGGTATATGGATCCTCACAGTACCCTCCAGGGATTTATAAAAAAGGCAAAACACCTCGGAGTTCGTTATCTTTACCAGGAGGTGGTAGAGATTCTTAGAAAAGGAAATCGTCTCGAAGGGGTGAAGACAAAAGATGGAACCAAATACTCCTCTTCCTTAATCATCAATGCCGCCGGTCCTTATGCCGGTGAGGTGGGAAAGATGGCGGGTGTGGAGATTCCAGTCGTTCCTGTGCGGAGGATGGTTTACCTGGTTCGACCTCCAAGGCTTTTTGAGTATGACCTTCCTCTCACCATCGATCCTTCAGGGGTCTATTTCCTTCATGAAACAGGACGACAGATCCTTACCGGAAAATCCAGAAAAGAAGAACCTGTGGGGTTCAATTTTTCTTGGGATCGGCAGTATTTTCAAGAGGAGATATGGTCCTCTCTCGCCCATCGCATTCCCCTCTTGAACGAGTTAAAACTCATCAGTGGCTGGGCAGGCCTCTACGAGGTTAATCAATGGGACTTTAATGGGATCATTGGAAGGCATCCAGAGATTTCAGGGTTCTTCATGGCTGTGGGTTTCAGCGGTCATGGATTTCAACAGGCCCCTGCAGTGGGGAAGGCCCTTTCAGAACTGATTCGTCTGGGAAGATACGAGACGGTGGATGTAAGCCCTTTGGGCTTTGAACGAATTCCTGAAGGGAGGAAAGTTCTGGAGGAAGAAGTGATTTAGAGGAGGGACGAAGGCCGGGAGATGAGGTTAGAGAGAAATGCTTATTTTGAGTAAAAAGGATTTAGAAGAATTGCTGACGATGGAGGAAGTCATTGAGGCCTTGGAGAAGGGCTTTCGAGAGGTGAAAGAAGGGCGATCCGTCGTTCCGGTGAGGTTTCATCTCGAGGTAAAAGAATGGGAAGGAGAATTTCTCTTCATGCCTGCCTATCTTTCAGGCTTGAAACAGGGTGGAACAAAGATTGTCTCCGTCTTTCCTAAAAACCTCTCCATCGGGAAACCGACTATTTATGCCACTTATTTGTTAAACGATCCCTCTTCGGGAGAGCTCCTTGCGCTTCTTGAAGGGGCTACCCTTACGGGCCTTCGAACCGGAGGAGCCTCTGGGCTTGCCACACGATATTTGGCAAGAGAGGATGCAAAAACCTTGGGGATTATCGGAACGGGATATCAGGCCTTCTTCCAGCTGCGAGCCATTCAGGCGGTAAGATCTATCGAAGAGGTCTGGGCTTATGATATCGACCCAGAAAGACTCAAAGAGTTCTGTAAGAAAGTCTCCCCCCTTGCTAAGACCCATCCTGCTTCCAATCCCTCTGAGGTAGTAAGGCAAAGCGATATTCTAATCACCTCCACTACCTCCAGTTCCCCTGTCCTTTCAGGTCGAGATCTTAAACCTGGAACCCATTTGAATGCGATTGGCGCCTTTCGCCCGAATATGAGAGAGACCGATGACGAAACCATTTTACGTTCCAAAATTATCGTCGATACCTTTGAGGGGTGTCTCAGGGAAGCAGGTGATCTTCTCATTCCAATGGCCGAAGGAAAATTAAAAAGGGAATCCATCTATGGGGATCTCGGGGATCTGGTGACAGGAAAGAAGAGAGGAAGAGAATCCCGAGAGGAGATTACCCTTTTTAAGTCCGTTGGATTTGCTATGGAGGATGTGGTTGTAGCCCACTATGCCTATGAAAAGGCAGCAAGAGAAGGGAGAGGGCAGCGAATCGAAATGATGGAGGTCAGACAATGAAAGGATATACCGGAAAATTATTAAGGGTGAATCTTTCAGATGGAAAGATTTCTAAGGAAGAGATTTCGGAGTCGATGCAAAGAGATTTTTTGGGAGGTCGGGGATTGGCTGTAAAACTCTTATGGGACGAAGTCAAAAGAGTAGATCCTCTTTCAGAGAGGAATAAGATCATCTTTTCTACTGGTCCTCTGAGTGGGCAACTTCTTCCCAGTTCAGGAAAGATGGTGGTGGCCTCAAAGAGTCCTTTAACAGGAGGCTATGGGGACGGAAATATAGGGACGATGGCCTCGGTCCATTTACGAAAGGCGGGCTACGATGTATTGGTCGTTGAAGGAAAATCAGAAAACCCCTGTTACCTCCTCATTGAGGATGAAAAAGTAAAAATTTTAGACGCTTCTGAATTATGGGGGAAGAATACATTCGAGTCTCAGGACCTCCTTGAGAAGAGACATGGAAAAAACTCCGGGATTCTTTTGATTGGTCCTTCGGGAGAGAATTTGATTCGGATTTCGACCGTCCTTTCTCAAAGAGGAAGAGCCGGTGGCCGCCCTGGAATGGGGGCCGTGATGGGATCCAAGAATCTTAAGGCCATCGTCATTCGAGGGACAGGAACGATTTCCAACTTCGATGATGAAAAACTGAAGGAGTATGCGAAAAAGGCCTACGAAGAGATTAAAGGGAAAGAGGCCTATCCCTTCTGGATGAGACAAGGGACGATGCAGGTCTTCGAATGGTGCAATGAGAACCATTGTCTACCGACCTATAATTTTAGAGAAGGGGTTTTTGAGTTCTCAAAAGAGATGGATGGATATGTCCTTGAAAGAATGGCAGTGGATCGGAAGGGTTGTCCGATGTGTAATATGCAATGTGGTCATATCGTTAAAGACATAAAGGGTGAAAGGGCTGAATTGGACTATGAAAATGTGGGAATGCTTGGACCCAATCTCGGGATGAAAACACTTGCCGAGGTGGCCCTACTGAACCGAATGGCCGATGAGTGGGGATTGGATACCATTTCCCTTGGCAGTTGCATGGGTTTTCTCATGGAGGCCTCTGAAAAAGGATTGATCCCAGAGAAAATTGGGTGGGGAGATTTCGACCGGGCACAGAGACTCATCCAGGAGATTGGAAGGGGTGAAGGGATAGGAGCGTTGGTCACAAAGGGGGTCAAATTGGCTTCGGAAAAACTTGGAAAGGATTCTCATCGATGGGCCATGCATGTGAAGGGGTTAGAGATTTCAGCCTACAATTGTCACGGCTGTCCGGGGATGGCCCTCTCTTACGGAACCTCTCCCATTGGAGCAAGTCACAAAGATGCCTGGGTCATTGCCTGGGAGGTCTCTACCGATCGTTTCTCTTATAGTAAGGAGAAGGTTGAAAAAATAGTCGAATTTCAGCGAATTCGAGGAGGCTTTTTTGAATCAGCCTCGGTCTGCCGACTCCCATGGGTGGAGGTAAATTTTGGATTGGATTGGTATCCAAAATTTCTCGAGGCCATAACAGGCCATAAAAGAGACTGGGAAGAACTTTACCAGATTGGAGACCGAATCTATACCCTCATTCGGGCTTTTTGGAAAAGGGAGATTCCATCCTTTGATCGAACCTGGGATTATCCTCCTTTGCGATGGTTTGAAGAGGCTCCGTCTCAAGGAAAATTGAAAGGAATTAAAGTGGATAAAGAAAAGTATGATCAGATGCTCTCCTGGTACTATGAAATTCGAGGATGGGATCAGAATGGAATCCCTTCAAAAGAAACGCTTGATCGTTTGGGACTTTCGGAGGTCACCAAGGAGATTTCCCCCTAAATGGTCGAGATGAAATTCTTGGGTTATCTTACAGACCTTGCAGGAACTCGAAAAAAGGAGGTTTTCATAGAATCCCCAAAGCCATTGAGGGAAATTTTACCCCCCTCCTTCCCAGAGAAGAATCTCATCATTTTGATTGATGGGAAGCCTGGAGATTTGGATACCCTTGTCTCCCCTGGTCAATCCGTCATTCTCATGCCTATCCTCTCTGGAGGATAAAGAGGGGTCCCTTTCCCTCGGAAGATAAAAGAAAGAGGGTGATCTCGCGATGCAAGAAAGAGAAATCTATGAGAGTAAAGGTTTTGAGAAATCCCTCCAGGAGAAGCTCAAACGTTTTGAGAAGATCATTGAGATGGGGGATGATGGCATTATTGTATTTGATGCGAACTACCGGATCGAGTTTGCTAACACCCTGGCCTCTGAATTGACGGGTTATCCCAAAGAGAAATTATTAGGGATGGATTTCAGGACCCTTCTCAACGATCGAGATATTGAGTATTTAAAACAGATGCATTCTGAAGTAGGAGCGGACGAAAGCAAACGGGTCTGTACGGAGATGATGGTAGTCACAGGAAGGGGAGAGTCGCGGGAGGCGGAGGTCTGTATCACCGTTTCAAAAACAGACGAAGGGGGAGTGACCACGTATGCCTATCTTCGGGATATGACCGAGCGAAAGAGAATGGAGAGGGAACTAAGGGAGGCGAACAAACGATTCGAGAAGATCGCTGAAATGGGGGAGGATGGAATCCTTGTCTTCGATGAGGACTCAAGAATTGAGTTTGCCAACCAGAAGGCAGCCGAGATTCTGGGACTCCCAAAAGAAGAAATTTTAGGCAAAGAGTTTTTCTCTTTAATTGGGAAAAAAGATGAGGAATTTCTTGAAGAGATGGTAATTCGAGGTGAAGGATTGGGTCAAAAGGTCTGCACAGAGATGGCCATCCAGAACCTTCAGGGCCAACTCATGGAGACGGAAATCTGCATCGCTCCAACCCGATCCGAAGAGGGAAGGATTAAGACCTATGCCTATCTTCGAGACATCACCGAGCGAAAACGATTCGAAAGAGAATTGAGAGAGTCGGAAGAAAAGTATCGAAACCTTTTCGAGAGAGTCCAGCATGGTCTCTTTATCAGCACCCGAGAGGGCCGGTTCTTGGACTGCAATCAGGCCTTAGTGGAGATGGCTGGATATGAGAGCAAGGAGGAGTTTTTAAAGATCGATATTCCTAAAGACCTGTATGTCAATAAAGAGGATCGAAAGAAATTTCAGGCTCTGATCGAGAAACAAGGATTTGTTAAGGACCTGGAGGTCGAATTTAAGAAAAAGAATGGAGAAAGAATCACGGTTCTATTGACCGCTCATGCGAAAAAGGATGAAAAGGGAGAGATCATTGGCTACGAAGGACTCAATATTGATATTTCCCAGCGAAAGAGGATGGAGAGAGAGTTAAGAGAAGCCAACGAATTCTTAATGAACCTTATCGAAAGTTCCGTCGATGGGATCATTGCAGCCGATATGAAAGGGAATATCATCATCTTTAATAAAGGAGCCGAGATCCTCACGGGATATAAGGCTGAGGAAGTCATCGGAAAGATTCATATCACCCAGATTTATCCTCCAGGGATTGCCAAGGAAGTGATGAGGAGACTCCGGAGTCCTGAATGTGGAGGAGTGGGCAAGCTCCTCCCCACCCAATTCAATGTAGTCAATCGATTCGGAGAGGAAATCCCCATCCAACTCTCCGCGTCACTGATCTACGATGCGGCGGGGAAAGAAATCGCCAGCGTGGGGATTTTTACGGACCTGAGACCACGGATCAAGATGGAGCAGGAGATCCGGGAGATTCAGCAGGCCCTCCTTCAATCGGAGAAACTGGCCGCCATGGGAAGATTAACCTCCCAGATTGCCCATGAATTGAATAATCCCATCTATGGGATCATGAATACCCTGGAACTCCTAAAAACGGAGATCCCCCCGGAAAGCAAAAGACGAAGAATCCTGGAACTTTCACTCTCTGAAACTCACCGACTTGCAGAGATGCTTCGCAATATGCTCAGTTTCTCAAAACCCGAAGAGGAGCAACGCCGACCGGTCAATTTGAATGAGTTAATCGAAGGAATTTTACTGATCGTGGATAAACAGATGCAGGAAGCCAATATTAAGATCAAGACCTACCTTGATCCTAAGATCCCAGAGACCATGGCGTCGACCAACCAGATGAGACAGGTCATGCTCAATATGATAAAAAATGCTAAAGAGGCGATGCCAAAGGGGGGAACATTGATGATTGCCACTGGAAGGGATAAGGATAGAGTCCTGATCCATATTCGAGATACAGGGGTTGGAATACCGGAAGAGAATAAGAGTAAGATCTTCGAAGCCTTCTTCACCACCAAACAGAAGGTCAAAGGAGTGGGATTGGGTCTTTCTGTCTGTTATGGGATTGTCAAAGATCACGGCGGGGAGATTAAAGTAGAGAGTGAAGAGGGAAAAGGGACAACCTTTACCATAAGCCTTCCTATAAACCCTTAATAAATTGCTCATAGATATTTTATTGGCCTATAGCTTTTTCTCATCCTGATATTGAACAATTTTTTTAAAAAGGTTAACGTTAACCCAAACAATTGAATAGGAGGTTTCGAAAAGATGGGAAACAAAGAAATGACCTCTACACTGATTGAAGATCAAGTGTTTATGCCTCCTGAATCGATTAAGATAAAGGCTTATATTCGAACTATGGACGAGTATTGGAGAATCTATAAAAGATCCATTGAGGATCCAGAAGGATTCTGGGGAGAACTTGCAGACCAACTGAATTGGTATAAACGTTGGGATAAGGTCTTGGAGTATGATTTTGAAAGACCGGAGGTGAAGTGGTTTATCAATGGAAAATTGAATGTGAGTTATAATTGTCTGGATCGACATCTGAATAGCTGGAGAAGTAATAAAGTCGCTTTGATTTGGCAGGGAGAGCCCCTCGAAGAAAACCGAATATTTACCTATCAACAGCTCCACTATCATGTCAACAAGTTTGCCAACGTGTTAAAGAAATTTGGCGTCAAGAAAGGAGACCGAGTCTCCATCTATTTACCAATGATCCCCGAACTTCCCATCGCGATGCTTGCCTGTGCAAGAATCGGGGCGATTCATAGTGTGGTGTTTGGAGGATTTAGCTCCGAAGCCCTTCGGGAGAGGATCAATGACTGTGGTTCCAAAATTCTTATTACTGCGGATGGGTATTATCGGGGTGGCCGAATCGTTCAGAATAAACTGAACGCAGATGAAGCCTTAAAGGATTGTCCTGGGGTAGAAAAAGTCATTGTGGTAAGGCGTCTGGGAATCGATGTGAAATTGGATAAAGAGAGAGATGTATGGTGGCACGAAGAGATGGCTAAAGAAGATATTCGACTCCACTGTGAACCGGCCATGATGGATTCAGAGGACATCCTCTTCATCCTCTATACGAGTGGGAGTACCGGGAAACCGAAAGGGGTGATTCATACTACGGGAGGGTACCTTCTCTTTGTCTACCAGACGCTGAAATGGGTGTTTGATCTTAAGGACGAAGACGTCTTTTTCTGCACAGCCGATATTGGATGGGTCACCGGACATAGTTACGTGGTTTATGGCCCTCTGTCTCTCGGCGCCACGACTTTAATGTTTGAAGGGGTCCCTACCTATCCCAAACCCGATCGTTTTTGGGAGATTGTAGAAAGATATAAAGTGACTCTCTTTTATACTGCCCCTACGGCGATCCGTGCCTTGATGAGGGAAGGCGAAGAATGGGTAAAGAAAAGGGGAATCTCAAGCCTACGACTCCTTGGTTCGGTTGGTGAACCGATCAATCCTGAGGCTTGGAAATGGTATTATAAATATGTCGGTCAGGAACGCTGCCCTATCATGGATACGTGGTGGCAGACAGAAACAGGGGGGTTCTTAATTAGTCCTCTTCCCATCACCCCTCTTAAACCTGGCTCAGCCACTTTCCCCTTCCCTGGAATTCTACCAAAGATTTTACGGGAAGATGGGACGGAATGTGACATTGATGAAGGAGGTTCCCTGGTGATCTCCCGGCCGTGGCCCGGAATGCTAAGAGGATTCTGGAATGATCCCGAAAAGAAGAGGTTTAAGGAAACCTACTTTTCCATCTTTCCGGGTCACTATTTTACAGGGGATGGGGCTAAAAAGGATAAAGATGGTTATTTCTGGCTGATGGGGAGAATCGACGATGTGATCAATGTCTCCGGTCACAGAATCGGGACGGCTGAAGTGGAGAGTGCTTTGGTGTCTCATCCTTCCGTAGCCGAAGCAGCGGTGATTGGAATTCCTCACGAAGTCAAGGGGCAGGGAATCTATGCTTTCGTTACCCTGAAGAGCGGTCTGAAGGGAACCGAGGAGTTAAGAAAGGAGCTGCTCGCTCACGTAAGAAAAGTGATTGGCCCCATAGCAACACCCGATAAGCTCCAATTTGCCGATGCCCTTCCTAAAACCCGCAGTGGGAAAATCATGAGAAGGATTCTCAGAAAAATCGCTGAAGGAAGACTTGAGGAATTGGGTGATACCTCCACGCTTACAGACCCAACGGTCGTCATTCAGCTTGCGGGGGAGAGGCAGTAGTCCTTTTCTGAACGATTTAACGTGGATATAGACGAGGAAGGAAAAATATGGATTCGCTTATTTCAAAGGACGAATGGCTGGTGGAGAGGATCCACCAGGAATTTCAACCGGGTGGACATCTTGCGTAGAAGATGGATGACTCCACTCCTTTTAGACGGGAAGGAATGGAGAAGACCGTCCGTGGAAGAAGCTGGGCGATCTACGATAGGTTCTATCTGGATGTCTTTAAGGAAGAATGGGAAAGCCCCATGATGAATTAAGGCTTTATGAAAAACCCATCAGGTCAATACCTACCCGGACAAAATTGAACCCGATTATTTAAACCATATCTTTAATTCGTAAATTCCCTCCTCCCGTCTCTTTTCGATATTAAAACCCATCTTTTCGAATAGATGAAGCATGGCTCTGTTTTCCACAAGGACTTCTGCATAAAATCCTAAAAGCCCTTCCCGTTTTGCAATAAAGGTGAGGTAGGAAAGAAGTTCCGTTCCAATCCCTTTATTCTGGTAGTCATCTTTCACGGCAAAACCAACCTCTGCTGTGTAAGTTCTCTCATCCATATCATACTGCCCTATCCCCACCACTTCTTCTCTTTCTTCCTTCTTGATCACGGCCAAGAGAACCATCTGTTTGGTATAGTCAATCACCACGAAAGGTTGAAGCCTCTCATGGGGCATATCTTTTCTGACGGAGATGAATCTTCGATAGAGAGTGTTCTCAGAAAGGGAATAAAAGAATTCTTTGAGGAGAGGCTCATCATTCAGTTTCACTGGCCTTAGAAGAATTTCTAAACCCGATTGAGTCGTTCGGTAAGTTTCAAGATGTTCTGGGTATTCTCCTTTTTTCCCGGGGATGAAGGCCTGGTCCTTAAATATGAGATTCAATCTCTTAGCCTCTTCAATCAGCCAGGGTCTAAAATCTGGATGGGCGATCGAGATCAGGGCCATCGCCCGTTCTCGAATATTCTTCCCTTTAAGATAGGCAATTCCATATTCGGTGACCACATAATGAACATCTCCCCGATGAAGGGTCACTCCTGCTCCTTCCTTAATAAAAGGGACAATTCGAGAGACCTTTCCGTTTTCTGCCGTGGAAGGGAGTGCCAGAATCGTCTTCCCATTTCGAGCAAGCACCGCCCCCCTCATAAAGTCGGCCTGTCCCCCAATCCCACTATAGAATAATTTTCCGATGGATTCGGCTGTAGCCTGTCCGGTGAGGTCAATCTCAAGAGCCGAATTGATGGCGGTCATATTCTCATGTTGAGCAATGATGAGAGGGTGGTTGGTATAATCAATGGTTCTGAATTCGATCGCCGGGTTATCGTGAATGTACTCGTAGGTTTCTTTCCTTCCCATACAAAAGGAAGCCACTGTCTTTCCTCGGTTGATCGTCTTTTGAGAATTGTCAATGACTCGCCTCTTCATGAGGTCGACAATCCCATCTGTGAGAAGTTCGGAATGGACTCCTAAATGATGTTTATGATGGAGATTGGTAAGGATAGCATTAGGGATACTTCCATACCCCACCTGAATCGTATCCCCATCCCGAATAAGACGGGAGACATATTTGCCGATTTGTTGGGCAATTTCTGTATCGGCCTCTGATACATATTCCAGAATGGGCTCATCATAGGGAACGATAAAATCCACATCTTCGATATGGATAAACCCATCCCCATGGACCCTTGGCATAAAGGAATTGACTTGAGCAATCACATAGGAAGCCTTTTCAGCGGCAGCCTTGACGATATCCACGCTTACTCCCAAACTCATAAACCCATGATCATCCGGAGGAGAGGTCTGGATGAGGGCACAATCGATGGGGATGATCTCGCGAGAGAAGAGGTAGGGTACCTGAGAAAGAAAAACAGGGGTATAATCAGCCAAACCTTTATTGATGGCTTCTCTGGTATTGCTTGCGATAAAGAATGAGTTGTGACGGAAGTAGGTCTTAAATTTTTCGTCAGCATAAGGAGCGACTCCTAAGGTCCAGACCTGTAAGACTTCCGCATCAAAGAAGGAGGTGGGATGGGTTTGAACATATTGAGTCAAGGCCCGAATGAGATATTGAGGTTCACCACATCCCGTCCCAATGAAGATTCGATCCCCTCTATGGACATGACGAAAAATTTGATCCTCAGGGATGAACTTTTCAGGATAGGTTTTTTTCCACCTCTCTATTCCACTGACCATTGGAATCTCCTTTAAGATGGAATCCATTCTATTTTTATCCTATCATAAAACTCCTATCTTGATAAGTTAATTTAAAGTAAAAAAACAGGTCCATCATTTTGCCATCCTCATTTCCTCCTCATAGGATCATTCTTCTCTTGTGAATAGGTCAATAATTTTTTAATATACTCGTAGAGCTTGAAGGAAAAGAAAGAAAAGGAGACCGTGATGCAAAAGCCTAAGGGAATGATGGGATGATGAAGAGGTGCGAGAAAGAGTTTATTGATGAGCTTAGAAAGAAGCTCTCTTCGAGAGAGAGAAAGATCATTGACCATCCTTCTTTCTCCCACGCCGCTGTTCTCGTCCCTTTATATCAAAAGGAGGGGGAGTGCCACCTTCTCTTTACAAAGAGATCGGATCAGGTCAAACATCACAAAGGAGAGATTTCTTTTCCTGGAGGAATGGTGGATGAGGATGATCGAGAACTGATCCATACCGCCCTTAGAGAAGCTCGCGAAGAGATTGGTTTAAAGGAAAAAGACGTAGAGATCATCGGATTATTGGATGATATCGTGACCGTCACCGAGTTTATTGTAACTCCGATTGTAGGCCTCCTCCCCTATCCTTATCCCTTTCAGGTCAGTAAGATTGAAATTGATGAATTGATCGAGGTCCCCCTTTCGGCTTTACTCAAGGAGGATTCTTTCAGTGAACGAGAGATTTTTCGAATGGGACGAGTTGAATGGGTCTATGCCTATCAATATCAGAACCATATTATTTGGGGAGCCACGGCACGAATTCTTAAACAACTCTTAGATTTAATTTCTCCGCATTAAAAAGGAGTTTCTATGAACTTTTTAAAAGGAAGGATCAAAAGAGAGGATCTATGGAAGCTGCCACTCAGTCTTATCCTCTGTCAATTGGCAGGAGTGGTGGGTTCTCTTTTTACAAGACCGGCCATTGCAACCTGGTATCAGAGATTAAACAAGCCAGCCTTCAGTCCACCTGATTGGCTTTTTGCCCCTGTTTGGATAAGCCTCTATTTTCTGATGGGAATCTCCTTATTCTTGGTCTGGAGAAGGGGAGGAGAGATTTCTCAGGTTAAGCGGGCTTTAAT
>JBBIMX010000005.1:0-66843 GCA_037444165.1 Deltaproteobacteria bacterium
GGAGATCTCTGAGGTTCGCCGGGCTATGGAAGCGATTGGATTGAAAGATGCCATGGTCCATAACTTTGGAGAGGAGAATGAGTTTCTCATTCGACTGGAAAAGAGTTCTCTGGATCTGGAAGAGATGTCTAAAATGATCCAATCTTCTCTTCAGGAACGATTCAAAGAGAAAGCCTTGGAGATTCGCAGGGTCGAGGTCGTAGGCCCAAAAGTCGGAAAGGATCTAAAACGGAAAGCCCTTTGGGCGATCGGGCTTTCTTTTTTAGCCATGTTAGTCTATGTGGCCTGGAGATTTAAACAGATCTCCTATGGGCTTGGAGGAATTGTGGCCCTCATTCATGATATCGTTGTGACCTTTGGAGCCATTTCGGTTGCCCGTCTGGAGTTTTCCCTCTCCTTGATGGCCGTCATCCTGACGATCATCGGATTTTCCATCAATGATACGATTGTCATTTTTGATCGGGTACGGGAGAACATTAAGAAGATGAGAAAGGACTCACTCGAGAATATTTTTAATACGAGTATTAATGAGACCCTTGGCCGAACGATTCTGACTTCCGGGACGGTCATGATGGTCGTCATCATTCTCTTTTTCTTCGGAGGACCTGTGATCCATGATTTTGCCTTTACCCTGATGATTGGATTGATTTCAGGAACTTACTCCACCATTTATGTGGCAAGTCCGGTCGTCCTTTTTTGGAATCGCCTTGCCGGTAAGAAAAGAAAGGGCTGAAAGGTAGAAACAAACCTATTCCCGACTCGGAGTGAAGGATTAGGGAAAAGTAGAAGCTTTTCTTGACATCAACGGAATCAATATATTAATAAAATAAAATAATGAAGACGTATCAAGCAAAAAAAGAGGAAATAGAGCGGAAGTGGTATCTGATAGACGCCGAGGGGAAGGTCTTGGGCCGGCTGGCAACAGAGGTGGCCAAGATTCTCAGGGGAAAGAAAAAGCCTGTTTTTACCCCTCATGTGGATACGGGGGATTTTGTTGTGGTGGTCAATGCAGAAAAAGTCTCCTTAACGGGAGACAAGAAAAAGAACAAGAAGTATTATCATTATACAGGATACCCAGGAGGGATTCGGGAGATTACGGCTGAGAAGCTTTTGGCTAAAAAACCAACCGAGCTGATTTTGAGGGCGGTCAAAGGGATGCTTCCAAAGAATAGCCTCGGAAGAAAAATGCTTCGTAAACTGAAGGTTTATGCTGGGCCCACACATCCCCATGAGGCTCAGAATCCAATACCGATCCAAATTTAGAGGAGAAAGAGAAGGTGCCAGAGACGTTTTACGCGACCGGGAAGAGAAAGACTGCTGTGGCTAGGGTATGGCTTGAGCCTGGAGAGGGAAGGTTTGTGATCAATGAAAAGGCCCTGCAGGAATATTTTGGAAGAGAGACCTCCCAACTGATTCCCCTTCAACCTTTTGAGCTCACCGGATTGAAGAATCAGTTTGATGTAAAAGCCAACATTAGTGGTGGAGGGGTTTCCAGTCAGGCTGAAGCCCTCCGACACGGGATCTCAAGAGCCCTCCTTCAATATAATCCTGACTTAAAGGATGTTCTAAAAAAGGCTGGTTTTTTGACCAGGGACTCGAGAGTGAAGGAACGAAAGAAGTATGGAAGGCGGGGAGCCCGTAGGAGACCCCAATACTCTAAACGATAAATCTTCACACCCCTGGCAGATAGGCCATCAGGGAGGGAGGTCGCTGAAAGACCTCCTTTTTTATTTTCGAGGAGAGAGATGAAAACAAAGGTAGCGATCATTGGGGCAACCGGCTATACGGGCGTAGAACTTCTTCGACTTCTGCTGGCTCATCCAGAAGTCCAGATTACGGCTTTGACTTCACAAAAATATATAGGCCTTCCCATCGAAGAGGTCTTCCCTTCTTTGAAGGGTCGTCTCTCCTTGTTCTGTGAAGAATTGAATGTAGAACGAATCTCCCAAAAGGCAGATGTCATTTTTACGGCGCTTCCTCATAAGAGAGCGATGGAGGTTGTCCCTCTCTTTTATGAACAGGGAAAAAGAATCGTCGATCTCAGCGCTGATTTTAGATTCCGAAAGGCAGGGATTTATGAACAGTGGTATCAAAAGCATCAGGCCCCAGAGCTACTTTCTATTTCCGTTTATGGACTCCCGGAGCTTCATCGAGAAGAGATTCGAAAGGCAACGATCGTGGGTAACCCCGGGTGCTATCCGACGGGGGCTTTGATAGGACTCATTCCGTTAGTGAAACAGGAGCTCATCTCATTGGATGGAATTGTGGTGGACTCCAAGTCAGGAGTCAGCGGCGCAGGCCGTGATGTGGTTCTGGAATCCCTTTTCTGTGAAGTCAACGAGGCAGTGAAGGCCTACAAAATCTTTTCCCATCGACATACCCCTGAGATCGAACAGGAACTGAGCCAAATGGCTCAACGGGAAGTGAAGGTGACCTTCGTTCCCCACCTCATTCCAATGGATCGAGGAATTTTGACCACCCTTTATGTCCATTTGAAGAAAAGGATGAATTCCCGTGATCTTCTAAACCTTTTTGAGGAATATTATCGGAAGGAGCCTTTTGTCCGGGTCTATCCAGAAGGAAGACTTCCTAATACGAAGGATGTGAGAGGGTCAAATTTTTGCGATGTGGGCATCGTGGTCAGTGAAACGGATGAAAGGGTGGTCATTGTCACGGCCATTGACAATTTGGTCAAAGGGGCCTCTGGAGAGGCGATTCAAAATATGAACCTGATGGTAGGGTATCCTGAAACCATGGGGCTTGATGGGATTCCCCTTACCCCATAAGAGAGGAAAGAGAGAGACGGAGGATCCAGAGGATAGGCAGGATGAGAAGGTTTGTTTTCTCTTTCATTTTATTTCAATTTTTATCCATCCTATTTCTTCCATGTGCGAAAGGAGTGGAAAAGATAGAGATCTTCTTTGAGGGAAAATTGAATCCGGAGGGTGTCCCTGAGGGCTGGACCCTGAAAGAGAAGACAGGAGAGGCTGAATTCAAGATTCTGAATGAAAACAACGAGACGATCGCCTATTTTGTAAGCCGCTCAGCCTCCTTTTCCTTAGAGAAACCCCTGCAGATTGATCCCAGAAGATATCCTTATCTTTCATGGAGGTGGAAGGTATTAAGACTGCCTGCAGGAGGGGATTCGAGGCTAAAGGGGAAGAATGATCAGGCCGCCCAGCTGCTGATCGCCTTCGAGGGTCGAAAGATTATCAGTTATATCTGGGATACAATGGCTCCTGTCGGTTCGATCTCGGATGAATCAATCGGATGGCCTATCCATTTAAAAATAAAAACCATCACTGTAAAATCAGGGGCTCAAGATCTTGGTAAATGGATTTCCTTAACCAGAAATCTCGTTGAGGATTATAAAAATCTATTTCAGGAAGAACCCGCCTTGCTCAAAGGGATAAGAGTCCAGATCAACTCCCAGAATACCCGAACGATAGCTGAAGCTTTTTTCGGGAAGATCCTGCTTCTCTCTTCTCTCCCGACTCACTGACCTTATCGTCTCCACCTTCTTCTTTCCATTTTACAACTCCAAAAGATTTTGTTAGATTAATAAAAAATCTTCACCCAGCGAGCGAAAGAAGGATGAAACCTCTCACCCCGATGATCAAACAGTATCTTCAGATCAAAAGTCAACACCCTGATGCCATCCTTTTTTTCCGAATGGGTGATTTTTATGAGATGTTCTTCGAAGATGCCGAGATCGCCTCAAAAGAGCTTGAGATTACCCTCACCTCCAGAGATAAAGGGGAGAAGAACCAGGTTCCCCTCTGTGGGGTTCCCTATTTTACAGCAGAGACCTATATCTCCAAACTCTTGCAGAAAGGGTATAAGGTGGCTCTCTGTGAACAGGTCGAAGATCCCAAGTTGGCAAAAGGGATTGTCAAAAGAGAAGTGATAAGAGTCTTTACCCCAGGGTTGACCACCGATGCCCTCCATCTTGGATCTGGAGAGAATAACTATTTGATGGGATTCTGTGCCGAAGGGGAGATCTTTGGATTGGCTTTTCTGGATATTTCTACCGGTGAGATGAAGGCCACCCAGATCTCGGGAGTGGATCCTTTTCTGAATGAGGCCCTTCGGAACGAACCCAAAGAGATTCTTTGCGAAAAACGTTTTCAACAGCACCCCTGTTTTGAGAAGTTCAAAAAGAGTTTTGAAGATCACCTCATCACGTTTGTAGATGAGGAGCCTCAAGAATTCTCCCAAAGGCTCCAGACGATAAAGAATCTTTCCCATCCCGAGGGAGTTCCTCTGGCTCTTCTTGCCTCGGAGATGGTTCTTAATTATGCCGAAAAGAATCAGAAGCGATCCCTTTCAGAGCTCTCGCCCATCCACTTTTATCAAATCCAAGACTTCATGATTATTGATGAGACTACCAAAAGGAATCTGGAGTTGAGCCAATCTCTCTTTGATCAGGGGAAGAAGGGTTCCCTTCTATGGGTTTTGGATGAGACGATGACAGCGATGGGAAGCAGAAGATTGAAGCAGTGGCTCCATTACCCTTTGATGGACATTGCGGAAATCGAACGTCGTCAGGAAGCCATCTCCGAGCTTAAAGAAAAGAAGATAGAGAGAAAAAGGATTCGAGAGTCTTTAGGGAAGATCCAGGACATTGAGCGTTTAACCTCTCGTGCCTTTTTGGGTCATGCCAATCCCAGGGATCTGGTGGGACTGAAGCATTCCCTTCGACCTTTACCTCATCTGAAATCCCTTCTCCAATCCTTCTCATCCCCTCTTCTTGTTCAGTTGACTTCTGAGATCGAGGAATTCGACGATCTTTTTGGACTCCTTGAGGCCGCCATTGAAGAGAATCCTCCGATCGCCTTAAAAGAGGGAGGGATCATTAAACCGGGATATCATCCAGAGTTAGATGAATTAAGGGAGATAGGAAGAGAAGGGAAGAGATGGATTCTTGAGCTCGAAGCAGAGGAGAGGAAGAAGACCGGAATCTCTTCTCTGAAGATTCGCCACAATCAGGTCTTTGGTTATTATATCGAAGTGACCAAAAGCAACCTTCATCTGGTCCCCGAGCATTATGTCCGAAAACAGACCCTGGTTCATGCAGAACGATTCATTACGCCTGAGCTAAAGGAATTTGAGACCCGAGTATTAGGGGCCCAGGAAGCCATCTGTCAATTAGAATATCGGCTCTTCGAAGCAATTCGCCAGAAGGTCGCCGAGGCTACGGGGAGACTTCGAAAAACCTCCTCTGCCCTTTCCATTCTTGATGTATTAGCCTCATTGGCCGAGGTGGCCGATCGATACCAGTATGTAAGACCAAAGGTCGATGAGGGAGACGAGATCGTCATTCGGGATGGAAGGCATCCTATCGTAGAAAGGATGAATCTTTCGGAACGATTTGTTCCTAATGATACGTTGCTCAATACTCGGGACCACCAGCTCATCATTCTCACAGGTCCGAATATGGCGGGGAAATCGACCTATCTCAGACAGGTAGCCCTCATCGTTCTGATGGCCCAGATGGGAAGTTTTGTTCCAGCCAGAGAGGCCCGGATAGGAAGGGTGGATCGAATTTTTACACGGGTTGGAGCCTTAGATCACATCATGAGGGGACAGAGTACCTTTATGGTAGAGATGATGGAGACCGCTCGGATTTTAAATCAAGCGACCTCCCAGAGCCTGGTGATTTTGGATGAGATCGGAAGGGGTACAAGCACCTTTGATGGATTGGGGATTGCCTGGGCTGTGGCCGAATACCTCCATGATCATCCACTGCTTCATCCCAGGACTCTTTTTGCGACTCACTACCACGAGTTGACCGAATTGGCTCTGACCAAAGAAGGGGTAAAGAATTATAATGTGGCAGTAAGGGAATGGAAGGGAGAGATTATCTTTCTTCGAAAAATCATTGAGGGTGGAACAAACCGGAGCTACGGAATTCAAGTGGCAAGATTGGCGGGTCTTCCTGAGAAGGTCATCGAGCGAGCGAAAGAGGTTCTCTCAAACTTAGAAAAAGGAGAGCTCGACTCGAGTGGGATGCCCAAAATTGCAAAGACCAAAGGGGAGAAAAGGACAAACAGATCCTCTCCTCAGCTTTTTCTTTTCACGCCCCATGATCCCATCCGATGGGAGATCCAGAGGATTGATCTGAATCAAATGACACCCATCGAGGCACTCAATTTTTTGAATACTTTGAAGAAAAAGATCGAGCAAGAGGAATGATCGATTTCCCAAAGGCAAGGGAAAAGATGGTCGAAGAACAGATCATTGCCAGAGGGATTAAGGACCCTCGAGTGATTGCGGCGATGAGAAAAGTTCCGCGTCATCTCTTTGTTGAAGAGGCCCTCCAGGAGCAAGCCTATAGTGATCATCCCCTGCCGATCGGGGAGAAACAGACGATCTCCCAGCCCTATATGGTTGCTCTTATGACCGAAGCCCTCCAATTGACAGGGAAGGAAAGGGTCTTAGAGATAGGAACAGGTTCCGGTTATCAGACGGCTATTCTGGCTGAGATAGCCTTGGAGGTGTATTCTATCGAACGGATTCGTTCCCTTGCCCTGAAAGCCAGGAAATTACTGTATGAGCTGGGATATTACCACGTGGAGATCAAGATTTTTGACGGAACGGTGGGATGGCCAGAGAAGGGCCCTTTTGATGCCATCCTTGTGACCGCCGGAGCCCCTGAGATTCCTCCACCTCTTTATGACCAATTAGCTCTGGGAGGAAGGTTGGTCATTCCTGTAGGAGATGCCTATTCTCAAGACCTCATCCGGGTGACAAAGACCAAAGGAGGACAAAAAAAAGAAGATTTGGGAGGATGTCGGTTTGTGAAGTTGATTGGAAAATACGGGTGGGAGGATGAAGAGTTTAACCAAACTGATGAGAGACGGGGGATGAGAGACGATGGATGAGGGAGAAGGGAGGAGAGGTAAAAAGATGATCGTTCTGGCGATCGAGACCTCCTGTGATGATACAGGAGGAGCGGTTCTTCTCAACGGGCGAAAGATCCTTTCCAATGTGGTCTCCTCCCAGGTCTTGGTTCATCAGAAATATGGAGGGGTTGTCCCTGAACTGGCCTCAAGAAAGCATATCGAGGCCATTGTTCCCATAGTCGAGGAAGCCTTGAGCAGGGCGGGAGTGACAATGAGAGAAGTCGATGGGATAGCCGTGACTCAGGGGCCTGGATTGGTGGGGTCTCTCCTGGTTGGCCTTTCTTTTGCGAAGTCGATCGCCTTTGCAAAAGGAATTCCCTTTGTGGGAGTCAATCACGTAGAGGCTCACCTCTCTGCCATTTTTCTGGAAGAAGAGACTCCAAGGTTTCCGTTTATCGGGTTGGTCGTTTCAGGGGGCCACACCTCTCTGTTTCGAGTGGATGGATTCGGGAAAATTATTCGATTGGGTCAGACGAGAGACGATGCTGCAGGAGAGGCCTTTGACAAAGTAGCCAAATTTTTAGGATTAGGTTATCCGGGTGGGCCCATTATCGATGAACTTTCAAAAAAGGGAAATCCTAAGACCATTCGATTTCCCAGGCCCTTTCTCGGAAAAGCCTCCCTCGATTTTAGCTTCAGCGGACTCAAGACAGCAGTCGTCCATTTGGTGAAGACCTATCAGGATCCTCCTGAGAGGCTTCCGGAAGCTCTTCTCTGTGACATTGCTTCCAGTTTTCAGGAAGCGGTCGTCGATGTCCTTGTTCAAAAAACCCTCTTGGCCTCCAAGCAAGAAGGGGTGAGAAGAATCGTGATTTCCGGAGGGGTCGCTGCCAATCGACTCCTACGGGAAAGAATGAAACAAGAGGCCTTGGATCAAAAATTAAAACTCTATATCCCTTCCCCCGAGCTTTGCACGGACAATGCAGCGATGGTGGGAGTGGTAGGCTACGAATATTTAAGGCAAGGCCTTCGATCGGACTATTCACTGAATGCCTACTCGAGTCTCCCTCTTTAATTCCTCTTTCTTTGAGGAAAAGGGAAACGTTTCTCGATGAGTTCTGTCTTAAAAGAATTGAAAGAGTATGGGTTATTCCCTAAGAAGAGATTAGGTCAGCATTTTCTTATAGACCGGAATATTCTTAGCAAGATCCTTCGTTTGGCACGGATTGGAAAGGAAGATACCATCCTTGAGATTGGTCCAGGTCTGGGAGAGATGACCCTGGCTCTCTCTCAGCAGGCCAAAAAGGTGATCGCCATTGAGATCGATTCCCATCTGGTGGTGAGATTAAGGGAGAGATTTACACACACTCCAAATGTAGAGATCATCGAAGGCGATATCCTTAAGATGAATTTTTCCTCCCTCTTCCATCAGGAGGTTCCGTGTCTCCGGGTTGTTGCAAACCTACCCTATCAGATCTCCACACCCCTTCTCTTCCGATTGATCGAAGAGAGGAGTCGGTTTCGAGATCTCCATCTCATGATGCAGAAAGAGGTCGCTGAGCGAATGATCGCTCCTCCGGGGGAAAAGGAGTATGGCCCTTTATCCGTGTTTACACAGATGGTCTCTGTCCCCACCATCCTTTTTTTCGTCAAACCCTCTGCTTTTTTCCCGCCTCCAAAGGTCGACTCTGCCTTTGTTCGAATCGAATGGCGAAAGAAGGCACTCCTCGAAATAGAGAAAGAAGATTGGTTTAAAAAGGTGGTGAAAGGCTGTCTGGGATATCGTCGAAAAACTCTCATCAATGCCCTTAAACACTCGGGTCTTTCCTTTCCTAAAGATCTTGAAAGAAGATTAAAGGACGCAAAGATCGATCCGGATCGAAGGCCCGATACTCTAACCCCTCAAGAATTTGTTAACTTATCTGAATTATTGAAGAATTAATCTTTGTCCTCAAATAAGAATTAATTTGCAAAAATGGCGACGGATGATTATGTTTTCTTCGAAAATAGATGGGTTTAGAACACAAACTGCAAATAGGAGGATTTAGATGCAACTCGACCGATTGACCTTAAAAGCCCAGGAGGCTTTACAACAAGCAAAGGCCATAGCTGAGCAGAGAAATCATCAGCAGATCGATGTGGAACATCTGCTCTTTGCTCTTCTTACTCAGAGAGAAGGAATTGTCATCCCCATTCTTCAGAAATTGGGAGCCAATGTGGAGCTTATCCTTTCTCAATTGGATGGGGAACTGAATCGAATCCCGAAAGTCACAGGGGGTGGAGCAGGTCAGGTTTATCTTTCCAGTCGACTTAATGAAATTTTGAATGCGGCATGGAAAGAAGCAGAGAGACTGATGGATGAGTATCTCTCGACCGAGCACCTCCTCATTGCCATTGCGGAGGAGAAGAGAGGGGCCTCCTCGCAGATTCTCCAAAGAAGTGGGGTTACCAAAGATGCGATTTATCGAGTTCTGCAGGAGATTCGGGGTCCTCATCGAGTCACCGATCAGAATCCAGAAGAGAAGTATCAGGCCTTGAAACGCTACAGTCGGGATCTCACCGAAGAGGCCAGGAAAGGGAAACTGGATCCCGTAATTGGAAGGGACGAAGAGATTCGAAGGGTCATTCAGGTTCTTTCGAGAAGAACGAAGAACAACCCCGTGTTGATTGGAGAACCAGGAGTGGGAAAGACCGCTATTGTCGAGGGTCTGGCCCAGAGGATTGTGAAGGGGGATGTCCCGGAGACGTTGAAGAATAAGAAACTGGTAGCCCTGGATCTGGGGGCCCTGATCGCTGGGGCGAAATATAGAGGAGAATTTGAAGAAAGATTGAAGGCGGTTTTGAAGGAGATCCAGGCAGCCGCGGGCAATATCATCCTTTTTATCGACGAGCTCCATACCCTGGTGGGAGCAGGAGCTGCGGAGGGGGCGATCGATGCCTCCAATATGCTTAAACCTGCTTTAGCAAGGGGAGAACTGCGCTGCATCGGAGCGACCACCCTCAATGAATACCGAAAGTACGTCGAGAAGGATGCGGCTCTTGAGAGAAGATTTCAGCCCATCTATGTGGCCCAACCCAGCGTAGAGGATACCATTGCGATTCTAAGGGGATTGAAAGAACGCTACGAGGTCCATCATGGGGTGAAGATCAAAGACTCTGCCTTGATCGCTGCGGCCATGCTTTCTCATCGGTATATTTCGGACCGGTTTCTACCGGATAAAGCGGTAGATTTGATTGATGAGGCTGCTTCTCGCCTGAGAATCGAGATTGATAGTGTGCCCATGGAGATCGATGAGGTCCAGCGGAAGATTATGCAACTGGAGATCGAACGGCAGGCCTTAAAGAAAGAGAAGGACAAGGCTTCGAGAGAACGATTAAAGAAGCTTGAGGAGGAACTGACCGAATTAAAGAAAGAAGTTCAAGAGAAGAAGGTGAAGTGGGAGAACGAAAAGAAGTCGATCTCACGAATTCAACAACTCAAGGAACAGATCGAACGGACTCGACAGTTGATGAAGGAGGCGGAAAGGGAAGCAGACTATTCGAGATTGGCAGAGCTCCAGTATGGGGAGATGACCCACCTGGAGAAAGAGTTGAAAGAAGAAGAGGCAAGATTGGCCGAACTTCAGAGGGATGGAAAGATGCTCAAGGAAGAAGTCGATGAGGAGGATGTGGCAGAAGTCGTCTCCAAATGGACCGGAATTCCTGTCTCCAAGATGTTAGAGGGAGAGGTCGAAAAACTCCTCCATATGGAGGAACGACTGAGGCAGAGGGTGGTTGGGCAGGAAGATGCCATCAAAGCGGTTTCCAATGCCGTCAGAAGAGCCAGAGCAGGGCTTCAGGATCCAAATCGACCCATTGGTTCCTTTATCTTTATGGGACCCACCGGAGTAGGAAAGACAGAACTGGCTCGTGCATTGGCTGAGTTTCTCTTTGATGATGAACAGGCCATGGTCAGAATTGATATGTCAGAATACATGGAGAAACATTCGGTCGCCAGGCTCATTGGAGCTCCTCCTGGTTATGTAGGATATGAGGAGGGAGGATTTCTCACCGAAGCGGTTCGAAGAAGACCTTATTCCATTGTCCTGATGGATGAGATTGAGAAGGCCCATCCGGAGGTGTTCAATCTCCTTCTCCAAATTCTCGACGATGGGCGTTTGACCGATGGTCATGGAAGGACAGTAGATTTTAAAAATACCGTGATCATTATGACCTCCAACATCGGGAGTCAGTGGATCATGGATTTAGGAGAGAAGGATTATGAAGAGATGCGAAGAAGGGTCATGGATGCCGTGAGGGCCCATTTCAAACCTGAATTCATCAACCGGATCGATGAATTGATTATTTTCCGAAGTCTTGGGATGGACGAGATTAAGGCCATTGTGGAGATCCAGATTCGAAAACTTGAACAGAGACTCGCAGAAAGAAAACTCAGGCTTAAGATGACCGAAAAAGCGAAGCAGTGGCTTGCCAGAGAAGGTTATGATCCTTCCTTCGGGGCGCGACCTCTTAAACGGGTGATTCAGAAAGAGATTCAAGATAAACTAGCTCTTCAGATCTTGGAGGGGAAATTTAAGGAAGGAGATACGGTCATTGTCGATCGAGAAGAGGGAAAGGAGGGGTTGACCTTCAGGGCTTCTGAATAAAGATCGTCCTGAGGAGTCTTTTCATGAGGTTTTCGGGAGGATGCGTCATCCTTCACTGATGGGGGTAAATCATATTAAGCCCGAGAGGAGTAATTCCAAAACCCATAGAACGCCCAATACCCCTTTGGGGCTTATTCCTCATCAAAGTGAGGGGTTACAGAAAAATACTTAGAATTTTCTTGACAATAGCGTAAAAACCTGTTATGGATACAACAACTTTCAGAGTTTTATTTCACAGGAAGAAAGGAGTAAGCAGGCACGTAGCTCAGGGGGAGAGCGCTACCTTGACGCGGTAGAAGTCTGGGGTTCAAATCCCCACGTGCCTACCAGATAAAAAACTATTTCGAGTGGGCCAAAAGGGACTGAAAAAGCTAACATTTTAATAAAAAAACAGAAGAGGCATCATTCATCTTTCTAAGGATGAGTGATGCCTCTTCCGTTTCCGTCCGGGGATAAAATGGAAGAACGAGTCATCCTAACCCTTCCCAACGGAGAGAAGAAGACTGTTCCAAAGGGAGTAAGGATAGAGGAATTTGTCAACCAGGACATCATCGCTGCTCAACTCAACGGCAGATTGGTCGATCTATCCCATCGTCTTGAGGAGGATGCCTCCATCCACTACATCTCTATTACCTCTAAAAAAGGCTTAGAAATCCTTCGCCATTCAGCAGCCCATGTGATGGCTCAAGCCGTTAAGGAGCTCTATCCTTCGGTGAAACTTACTTTCGGTCCATCCACTGAGACAGGTTTCTATTATGATTTTGATTACGAGAAGAGTTTTACTCCCGAAGACCTTGAGGCGATCGAGAAGAGGATGATGGAAATCATCCAGAGGGATGAACCCTTTGTTCGAAGAGAGGTGTCAAGGGAGGAGGCTATCGAGATCTTTGAGAAGATGGGTGAACATTATAAAGTAGAACATCTCAGAGAGCTTCCCGAGCGGGTTTCCCTTTATCAACAAGGGTCTTTTTTAGATTTATGTGAAGGGCCCCATCTCCCTTCGACCGGAAGAATCAAGGCCTTCAAACTCCTCAGTGTCTCAGGGACGTATTGGCGTGGGGATGCAAGGAATCAAGTCCTTCAGAGGATCTATGGAACAGCCTTTCCTGACCCTAAAACCCTGGAGGAGTATCTTCAAATGCTTGAAGAGGCTCGAAAGAGGGATCATCGAAGGTTAGGGAGGGAACTCGACCTCTTCAGCCTCAGCGAGGAAGCAGGACCAGGGCTAGTCATCTATCATCCCAAGGGGGCTGTGCTTCGAACCCTCCTCGAAGATTTCGAGAAGAAAGAACATCTGAAGAGGGGATATCAGATCGTGATCGGTCCTCAACTCCTGAGATTGGAACTCTGGAAGCGATCCGGACATTTCGAAAATTACAGAGATAAGATGTACTTTACAAAGGTCGAAGATGCAGAATATGGGATCAAACCCATGAATTGTCTGGCCCATATGCTCATCTATAAGTCTAAGATTCGAAGTTATCGAGACTTGCCCTTACGGTACTTTGAGCTTGGAACGGTTCATCGGCATGAAAAATCCGGGGAGCTTCATGGACTTCTTAGGGTTCGAGGATTCACTCAGGATGATGCTCACCTCTTCTGTCGACCTGACCAATTGAACGAAGAGATCAAAGGGATCATTGACTTTGTCGATGAGGTGATGAAAGTCTTTGGGTTCGAATTCGAGATGGAGCTCAGCACCCGACCCGAAAAGTCTATCGGTACGGATGAAGACTGGGAGAAGGCCACCCAGGCCCTCCATCAAGCCCTGAAGGATAAAGGACTTCCCTATGAAATCAACGAAGGGGAAGGAGCTTTTTATGGCCCGAAGATTGATGTCAAATTGAAAGATGCCTTGAATCGCAGATGGCAATGTGCCACCATTCAAGTGGACTTTGCGATGCCCGAGAGATTTGACCTCACCTATATCGGCCCCGATGGAGAGCGACATCGGCCCGTCATGCTTCATCGGGTCATCTTAGGAGCCATGGAGCGATTCATAGGGATCCTCATCGAACATTACGCAGGGGCCTTCCCCGTTTGGCTCTCTCCCGTCCAGGCGATCCTCTTGACCGTCACAGAACGACATGTCCCCTACGGAGAAAAGGTCTTTCAGGAACTGATTCGGAAGGGAATTCGGGTAGAGAAGGATTTTCGGAATGAAAAATTGGGGTTTAAGATTCGGGAGGCCCAGCTCCAAAAGATCCCTTATATGCTGGTCATCGGGGATAGAGAGGAAAAGGAAGGAACCCTCTCTCCTCGTTTAAGAAGCGGGAAGACCCTTTCAGCAATGAGGGTGAACGAATTCATTGCCTTAGTGGAATCGGACTATCCAAAACTCTAAATTAAAAATCGAGCCCTCTGTCGGGAACAAGAAAGAATGAGGAGGTGGTGTCTATCATTAAAGAGGTCAGGGTGAATCGTGAGATTCGGGCAAAGGAAGTGAGAGTGATTGATCCTGAAGGAAAACAGTTAGGAATATTACCATTAGTGGAGGCCCTTCGAACAGCGGCTCAATATGATTTGGATTTGGTCGAAGTTTCCCCGAAATCGGAACCGCCCGTCTGCCGGATCATGGATTATGGGAAATTCAAGTATCAACAGAGTAAAAAGGCTCATGAGGCAAAGAAGAAACAGAGCATTGTTCATCTCAAAGAGGTTAAATTTAGACCCAAAACCGAGGAGCACGATTTCCAATTTAAACTTCGTCATATCGAACGATTCTTAAAAGAAGGGAATAAAACGAAGGTGACCGTCCTTTTTCGTGGAAGAGAACTGGCTCATCCTGAGATGGGAAAGACCATCATGGAGCGAATCATTGAGGAGATGAAAGCCTACGGGAAAGTGGAGCAGATACCCAAATTCGAAGGGAGAAATTTTGTTATGGTTTTAGCTCCTCTTTCAAGCCAGAAGCCCTCTGCATCTTAAAGAATAGGGAAAGGAGGATAGGGTGCCAAAATTAAAGACGAATCGAGGAGCAGCAAAACGATTTAAAAAAACCGCAACAGGAAAGATAAAGGCCAAGAAAGCCTTTGCCAGGCATATTTTGACCAAAAAGTCTTCTAATCGAAAGCGAAGCCTCCGGAGACCTACATTCATTTCCCCCTCCGATCAGAAAGGGGTGAAGCGATTGCTTCCCTATGCTTAGGTCTCTATAAGGTTGAAGAGAGTCAACATAGGGGAATCGGACAAACGGATCGTGATGGAAGGAGTAAAAACCAATGGCAAGAGTTAAAGGTGGACCTAAGACCAGGAAAAGAAGAAAGAAGATTCTAAAGATGGCCAAGGGCTATGTGGGTGGAAGAAGGCGGCTCTATCGTACGGCGGTCGATGCTGTCCATCGAGCCCTTGTTTATGCCTATCGGCATCGTCGAGCTCGAAAGAGGGACTTTCGAAGACTCTGGATCGCCCGAATTAATGCAGCAGCCCGGCTCCATGGTCTCTCCTACAGTCGATTGATGAGTGCCTTAAAGAAGGCCCATGTGGAGCTGGACCGAAAAATCTTGGCAGATTTGGCCGTCAGTGATCCCACGGCCTTCTCCAAAATTGCGGAAATGGCCAAATCAGGGCTCCCTTAAGGGGATTTTCAAAAGAAGGATGGAATCTTTAAAGGAAATCCTTGATCGGATCTACCGTGAAACCTTAGAATCCCTCTCCAAGGCCTCTACCCAAAAAGAGGTCAATGAGATTCGAGTTCAAGCCTTAGGAAAGAAGGGAAGTTTAACCCAAGTCCTCAAACAGATAGGATCCCTTTTAGAATCTGAAAGGAGAGAGATAGGAAGGAAGGCCAACCAGGTCAAAGAAGAACTGGAGAAGAGGATAGAAGAGGCCTTTCGGAGAATTGAAGAGAAGGAAAGAGAAGAAGCCTTCCTGAGAGAGAGAATCGATGTGACCCTTCCCGGAAGGGCACTTATCTTGGGGAGAAAGCATCCTTTGACCCAAGTTCTCGACGAGATTGTAGATATCTTTGACCACCTGGGGTTTGAGGTGGTGGAGGGACCGGAGATCGAACTCGATTATTATAATTTCGAAGCCCTCAACATCCCTAAGGGTCACCCTGCCAGGGAGATGCAGGCGACTTTCTTCATCTCGGATGAAGTCGTCCTGAGAACCCATACCTCTCCTGTTCAAGTTCGAACCATGGAGAAGAAGCGACCTCCCATTCGAGTCATCTGCCCAGGGGCTGTCTATCGTTGCGATTCCGATCCCACTCATTCTCCAATGTTTCACCAAGTCGAGGGCCTTCTGGTGGATCGAGGAGTGACCTTCGCTGACCTGAAGGGGGTCTTAACGGCCTTCGTTCATCAGATGTTTGGCAGGGACACAAAACTACGGTTTCGACCGAGCTTCTTTCCCTTTACGGAGCCGAGTGCAGAGATTGATATTGAATGTTTCATTTGTAAGGGCAAAGGATGTGGCGTCTGTGGATATACCGGATGGTTGGAGATTTTGGGTTCGGGCATGGTGGATCCAGCCGTCTATCAGTTTGTCAATTACGATCCAGAGGAAGTGAGTGGTTTTGCCTTTGGGATGGGGATTGAGCGGATTGCCATGTTGAAGTTTGGGATCAATGATATTCGACTCTTCTTCACAAACGATTTGAGATTCTTAAGACAATTTTAAATCTCCCGATGGGATTTCTTGATTTCAATTTCATCATTTAAGACCACTCCATCAAAACGATGAAAGTAAGTTTGAACTGGCTTAAGGATTATGTAGAGATACCAATGGGGATCGAAGAACTGGTCTATCTTCTGACCATGTCAGGACTCGAAGTGGAAGGAGTCTCCTCTACTGGAGAAGGTTTTAACAGGATCGTTGTGGCTGAAATTGAGTCCATTCGGAAGCACCCGAATGCAGATCGACTTTCATTGGTCCAGGTCAAGACATCGGATCGAACCTTTTCTATTGTCTGTGGGGCAACCAACATTCGAGAGGGCCAGAGAGTTCCTCTGGCGCTGGTGGGGGCGCGACTCCCTAACGGAATGGAGATTAAAAAATCGAAAATCAGAGGGGAGATTTCGGAGGGGATGCTTTGTTCAGAGATAGAGCTCGGATTGGGGCAGGATGCCTCTGGGATTATGATCCTTGATCCCCGAACTCCGATCGGAGTCAATTTGGCGGAAGCCTTAGGTCTAAAGGATACAATCTTAGAGATAAGCATTACACCGAATCGACCGGATTGCCTCTGTGTCATCGGGATTGCCAGAGAGATTGCTGCCCTGACCCATCAGAGGGTGAGATATCCTATCTCTACCCTGCCTTCCGAAGGAGAGGAGATTTATCGGAAGACCTCTGTGACCCTCCAGGACCCTGAGCTTTGTCCCCGTTACGTAGCCAGGATGATTGAAGGGGTAAGGATAGGTCCCTCCCCCTTCTGGATCAAAGATCGACTGGAGAAGGTGGGAATTCGTTCAATCAATAATGTGGTGGATGTGACCAATTATGTCATGATGGAGTATGGCCAGCCCCTGCATGCCTTTGATTTTGAAAGATTGGAAGAAGGAAGGATAGTGGTTCGTAGGGCAACCCCAGGGGAAGAGTTCATCACTCTGGATGGAGTGAAGAGAATTCTGGATGAAGAGATGCTTATGATTTGCGATGGGGTAAAACCTGTGGCCATTGCCGGAGTGATGGGAGGCCTGAATTCAGAGATCCAAGAGGATACAAAGATTGTCCTATTGGAGAGTGCCTATTTTAATCCTGCCAATAATCGACAGACCTCCAGGAAACTTGGTCTCGAGACAGAAGCGGCCTATCGGTTCAGTCGAGGGATTGACTATGGAAGTTGCCTGAAGGTGGCCAACCGAGCTGCCCAATTAATCCAGGAGCTGGCAGGAGGAAGGGTCGTTGAGGGGGCCCTGGATGCCTATCCCAAGCCCATTGCCGATCGTCTGATTGATTTGAATCCCAAAAAGGTCAGACACTTCTTAGGGATGGAGATCCCGAACGAGAGGATCCAGCTCTATTTAGAAAATTTAGAGCTCCAAGTGGATCCGTCAGAGGAGAATCGATGGAGAGTCACCATCCCTTCATTTCGAGGGGACCTTGAACGAGAAGTCGATCTGATCGAAGAGGTGGCCCGATTGGAGGGATACGAAAAGATTCCTTCCACCTTACCGAAAGGTCCTCCATCGGTGAGAGAGAAGAAAAGAAACACCTTCGTGGAAAAGAAGATTTATGAGACCCTGATCCTCCATGGTTACCACGAAGTCATCTCCTATAGCTTTACTTCACCCTCCTCGCTCGATTCAATAGGGCTTCCCACAGGGGATCCCCGAAGAAATATGGTTCGAATTCTCAATCCAATCAGTGAGGAGGCCTCCGTGATGAGGACCTCTCTGATCCCTGGCCTTTTGGAGATAGCTCGCTATAATATCTCGAGAAAAAATTTGAATTTAAAAATTTTTGAACTCCGAAAGGTTTACTTTCCCAAACCAGAGGCCCTCCTTCCAGACGAGGTGACCTACCTTGCTGGATTGGCCATGGGAATGGATCGAGAACCCCATTGGGCCTTTCCCTCACGGGTCATTGATTTTTATGACGTAAAGGGATGTCTGGAAGCTCTCTTCGAGAATTTAGGAATCAGGGGGATTCAGTTTATTGCAACCGAGGAGGTCCCCTATCTTCATCCGGGTCGGGCCTCTATCATTCTTGTTGGAAGCGAATCCTTAGGGGTTTTAGGGGAAGTCCATCCACAGGTGCTCCGTCACTATGAGATTTTAGGTAAAGCCTACCTCTTTGAGATCCAGTTTGACCCATTGGTGGCTTATGCAAAAGAGGAAAGAAAGTTTCATCCCTTACCTAAATACCCTTCTGTATTCCGAGATCTCTCGATTGTAGTGGACGATCAACTGGAGGTGGAAAGAATCCGCGAGGCGATTTACTCCCTCCAGGAACCCCTTATCCATGAGGTCAATCTATTTGATGTGTATCGGGGCACTCCGATCCCTGAAGGGAAAAAAGGACTCTCCTTTCGAATTCGATATCAGGCTCCTGATCGAACCTTGACCGATGAGGAAGTGAATCACTCCATAGAGAAGGTCCTCTCCCATTTAAGGGAGATCTTTAAGGCAGAACTTAGACAATAAAGATTTCAATGAAAGGAGGAAGGAGGGTATGACAAAGATTGATATTATCGAAGCCATTTATGAGAAAGTGGGTTTTTCCAAAAAAGAGGTCGCCAAGATTGTGGAAACGATCTTTGATATCATGAAAGAGCATCTCACTCGAGAAGACAAGATCAAGATCTCTGGTTTTGGAAATTTTGTTGTTCGAAATAAGAGGGCGAGACGGGGACGAAATCCCCAGACCGGAGATGATATTCAGATCACCCCCCGAAGAATTTTGACATTCAAACCCAGTCAGGTTCTGAAGGCGGCTATCAATCGAAAAGAGACCCCTCCTCCAACCCCCTCTTCAGTTTGAATTAGGGGCTGTCTGAGTTGAACCGGCAGGCGGAAAGAGAGGTTCATCCCGTGCCGAGAGGATTCAAAAAAAGGGAGACTTCCATTCCTTCTGAGGATCGGCTTTATTATCGGATCGGTGAAGTCAGTCGGATTACAGGAATTAAGCCTCATGTCCTTCGTTATTGGGAGTCCGAATTTAAGATGATCAAACCTTATAAAGGGAGCAGCCTTCAACGGCTATATCGAAGGAAGGATCTGGAGCTCATCCTGAAAATCAAGAAACTCCTTTATGAAGAAGGATTTACGATTGCCGGAGCGAGAAAGAAGATCAGGGATATGGAGAAGGAGGAGATGAAAAAGGCGAAGCTGCAAGAGGCTGAAAAGCCCTCGAATGGAAGAAACCATGAGTTACTCCTCCGTATTCGGGAGGAACTCGACGGAATTCGAAAGATGTTAGGATAAAAGAAAAAAACGAAGTGATGGGTTATAGTGATCTGGACTTTTTCAATGAAATTGAATATACTAATAGCTGAAAGAAAATTCGGGGCGTGGCGCAGCCTGGTAGCGCACTGGCATGGGGTGTCAGGTGTCGGAGGTTCAAATCCTCTCGCCCCGACCAACTTCTTTTTGGATCACCGATGGAAAATCGTCCTACCATCCTGGTTACGAATGACGATGGGGTTCATTCAGAAGGAATTCAGGCCTTGGCAAAGGCCCTCCAAGAGGTTGGAGAGGTCTATATCGTGGCTCCAGACCGAGAAGAGAGTGCCATTGCCCATTCCCTTACCCTTCATCGTCCCCTCCGAGTAGAAAAAATAAGAAAGAATGTCTATACCGTGGATGGAACACCGGCCGATTGTATCCATCTTGGAGTCAATGCCATTCTTCCAGAAAGACCGAGGCTCATTGCCTCAGGGATTAACAAAGGGGGCAATCTGGGGGATGATGTGACCTATTCAGGTACGGTCTCAGCCGCTTTTGAGGGGACCCTATTAGGCATTCCATCCTTTGCCATCTCTTTAGTTTCAAGAAGCCATTTTCGATTTCAGACTGCAGCCCGTTTTGCTGTTCGAGTGGCCCAAGCCATCCTCAAATATGGACTTCCAAAAGATACCCTTCTCAATATCAATGTTCCGAATCTAAAGGAAAAGGAGATTAAATCTTATAAAATTACAGAGCAGGGGAGATGGATCCATAACGGGAATGCGGTCGTTGAGAAGGTGGATCCAAGGGGAAAGAAATACTATTGGATTGGAGGGGGACAACTCCTCTTCAGTAAAAAGAGGAATACGGATGTGGAGGCCGTTCAGAATGCTTATATTTCCATCACTCCCCTTCACCTTGACTTAACCAATTATGGTTCCCTCCCTAAGTTGAAAAGATGGAAAATCTAAAAAAGATCAATCATTTCAATCATAAAAGGAGACGACGATGAAAACGACACTCAGCGTAATTAAGGCAGACATTGGAAGTATTGGAGGACATATTCGTCCCAGTGAACGGTTGGTCGAGGCCGTTCGGAATTATGTGGCTGAAAAAGGAAAAGGGATTGTGACCGATTTTTATGTGAGTCATACCGGGGATGACATTGCCATTCTCTTTTCTCACACCCTGGGAAAGGGTAATGAGAAGGTCCACGGGTTGGCGTGGGATGCCTTTGTCGCTGGAACAAAGGTCGCTAAAGCTCAGGGACTCTATGGAGCAGGGCAGGACCTTCTGAAGGATTCCTTTTCTGGAAATGTGAAGGGGATGGGTCCTGCAGTGGCCGAGATGGAGTTCGAAGAGAGACCTAATGAGCCTTTCTTATTTTTTGCTGCTGATAAAACCGACCCTGGAGCCTATAACCTTCCTCTCTATTTGGCCTTCGCAGACCCCATGTATAATGCAGGACTCATCTTAAGTCCTTCCATGAATAAGGGGTTTCGATTTGTGATCATGGATGTCAATTATACAGAGGGGGATCGGGTCATTGAACTCAATGCCCCTGAAGAACTCTATGACATCGCCGCCCTGCTCAGGGATAATCAGCGTTTTGTCGTTGAGGCGATCTATTCTCGAAATACGGGGGAGATTGCGGCGGCCGTAAGTACGACTCGCCTTCACAATATTGCAGGAAAATATACGGGTAAAGACGATCCCGTGATGCTGGTCAGGGTTCAGGGGGCCTTTCCCGCTACTGGAGAGGTCCTGGCTCCATTTAATATCGGTCATTATGTGGCGGGGTTTATGAGAGGAAGTCATACCGGACCCCTCATGCCTGTGAAGATCAACTCGGCCATCTCCTTCTTTGATGGTCCACCCATCGTCGCCTGTCACGCCTTTTGTGTCCATGAGGGGAAGCTGACGGAACCTGCCGATGCCTTTGACCATCCTTACTGGGATTGGGTCCGGGATAGGGTTTCTCAGAAAGCGACCGAAATGAGGCAACAGGGATTCTCCGGGGCAGCGATGTTGCCTTATGGAGAACTGGAATATGGTGGCATCGTAGAAAAGATGAAAATCCTGGAGGGTCGATTCAAAGTCAGAAGTTAAATTACGACCATCCACTTCGGACCTAAAAGCCATCTCTTTATTCCATACCCTATGAGCGTAAAATTAGTCTATCTCGAAACCTATGGTTGTCAGATGAATGAACATGACTCGGAGCAGATGCTCTGGCTCCTGGAGAGATACGATTATCTTCCTACCCAAAAACCGGAGGAGGCGGACCTTATCCTCATCAATACCTGCAGTGTTCGAGAAAAACCTGAACATAAAGTTTATAGTGCCTTAGGGAGATATAAAAAGATAAAAGAGAAGAAAAGGAAGGCCATTCTTGGAGTGGCAGGATGTGTGGCTCAGCAGGAAGGAGAAAGGCTTCTTCAAAGGGTTCCCTACTTAGATATGGTCATTGGTACTCAGGCCATTCCTCTACTTCCCCAGCTCATCGAGCGAGTTGAAATGAAAGGAGAGAGGGTTTGTGAGACCTCCCTTGATCAAAGTGAGGAGTATTTAAGGGCCATCCTTCCTCAGAGGGATTTCTCCAGGGTTAAATCCTATGTGACCATCATGCAGGGCTGTAACCACTTCTGTTCTTTCTGTATCGTTCCTTATGTGAGGGGGAGGGAGAGGAGTCGGCCCAGTGAGGAGATTTTAGAGGAGATAAACCATCTGGTTCGAAGAGGGGTGAAGGAGGTCTGTCTCCTTGGCCAAAATGTGAATGCCTATGGAAAAGGAAGGGAAGGAGAGATAGGATTTTTAGAGCTTCTGGAAAGAATCAATGAAATAGAGGGTCTTGAGCGGATTCGTTTTACTACCTCTCATCCAATGGATCTCTCAGAAGAATTGATTCAGGCCTACGGCAGGCTTGAAAAACTATGCGAACATATTCACCTTCCCTTTCAATCAGGGTCAGATAGGATCCTGAAGGCGATGCATCGGGGCTATACTCGGGCCTCCTATCTTGAAAAGGTCGAGCGTCTGAGGGAAGTTTGCCCCCCCATTGCCATTACAGCAGATGTCATTGTCGGGTTCCCGGGAGAAGAAGAGAGAGACTTTGAGGAGACCCTTTCCCTCATCCAAAAGGTTCAGTTTGATGATCTCTTCTCTTTTAAATATTCCCCAAGAAAAGGAACACGAGCCGAAGGGTTTGATCATCAGGTCAAGGAGGAGACCAAACAGAGGCGTCTGGCTATCCTTCAGAACCTTCAGAAGGAGGTGACCTTAAGAAAGAACAAGGCCTTAGAAGGAAGGGTTGAAGAAGTCCTGGTCGAGGGTCGAAGTAAACAGGATGAGCAAGAGGTCATGGGAAGGACTCGAACCAATAAGATCGTTAACTTCCGAGGGAGTTCCGATCTGGTCGGAAAGTTGGCTTCGGTGAGAATTACTCAGGGCTTGGCCCATTCCCTTCGAGGGGAACTCGCGGGATTAGGTGTGTTTCATGACGATGCTTGAAATGATATTAGCGGCTTCGTCCCCACGATCGGCCGCGTTGCTGAGATGACGATAGATCTCTCTCATCTTCAACATATAGATCGTATCTTGTCCCTTAAAGAGGTCAGCCAGGGCATGATGATAGGCTTTTTCCATCTGGTTCTCGTAAGATTTCGCTTTGACTGCATGCTCTGATGCGATCTTTGGATAGTCCTTCAAAATCTTTACGGCGTCGTTTAATTCTCTGGCTGCCTTTCTGAGAATGTTGACCATCTCTTTGATATGTTCGTCCCCTTTGACCTGGTAGATCTCCATTTCGTCCACCGTCGTATTCGCGTAATCCAGCACATCGTCAATAGCCCGGGAGAGGGCATAGATATCTTCCCGATCGATGGGCGTAATAAAAGTGCTGTCCAGTTCCTCTATCAGAATCCTTCTTAATTCGTCGGCTTCTCGCTCGATTTTACGAACCATATTGGCACTTTCCCGGGATCCATCCTCCACATATTGAAAGAGGGCTTCCAATCCTTCCACCGATTTTGCAGATTGTTGGGAAAGCATCTCAAAGAAACGGCTCTCTCCACTGGAGAACGGTTTTTTCTTTTTAAAGAATCCTAATGGCATTTTTTTCTCCCTTCTTCCTCCTTGACCCTTCTTCAAAGAGAAGAGGCCTCATGGGGAGGAGAGAATTATTTCCCAGGACAGAGAAGACGAATCAGAAAGAAACTCAATCCGGCCATCAAAGCGGAGGCGGGAATCGTAATAAACCATGCCACAATGATGGTTTTCGCAACCCCCCAGCGTACCGCAGAGATTCGTTGCCCTGCTCCCACTCCCATGATACTCGAAGAGACGACATGGGTCGTAGAGACCGGACCTCCTAACAGGGCTGCTCCAAGGATGACCGTGGCCGAGGAAGTCTGAGCGCAGAAGGCATGGATGGCCCTCAATCGGTAGATCCTTGTCCCTAAGGTTTTAATAATTTTCCATCCTCCACTGGCTGTCCCTAATGCAATGGCTAACGCACAGCTGGCCACCACCCATCTCGGGATTTGAAACGTAGGGGAGAATCCCATGATGACCAGGGCGAGGGTGATCAACCCCATCGATTTCTGAGCATCGTTGGTTCCATGACTGAGGGAGAGGGCAAGGGAAGAAAGAATCTGAATTCGATTGAAAAGGTTTTTTATTTTGGGAGTCGCATCTCGAGCGAGATAAACTGTCAGCTTAAAGAAGAGAAGACCAAAGAGAAGGCCAAAAAAGGGAGAGAGAATCAATACCGCGACCACATAGAGGAGGCCCTTCCACAAGATCTTTTCGGGTCCATAGGCAGCAAGAACGGCCCCTATCATCCCCCCGACCAGGGCATGAGAGGAACTGGAGGGAAGCCCAAAAAACCAGGTGATGAGATTCCAGGCAATGGCTCCTATTAAAGCGGCAATCAGGAGGCTGATCGAAAGAAACATGGCCTCAGGATCAAAAGAGGAGACATCGATGATATTTTTTCCGATCGTTTCAGCCACGGCTGTTCCAAAGAGAAAAGGACCGATCAACTCACCCATCGCGGCCATGAATAGAGCCTTTTTGGGAGACAGGGCTCCTGTTGTAATGATGGTGGCCACCACATTGGCTGAATCATGAAAGCCATTGGAGTAATCAAAAAAGAGAGCCAATCCCACCACCAGAATGGCCAGTCCAAGGAGAGGAATTTCCATCACGATTCTCTATTTTAAGCTATTTAGCTGTATAGACAGCTTATAAAGGAAAAATATAGGAATGTCAATAGACTAATTTTTTTCCTCTGTCATCCCATTTTCAATCCTTCCCAATCCATCTCACCAGATGCTCAGGTTTGGTAAAAACAAGGTCAGCTCCTGCTTGGAGAAGCGATTCTTTGGATAACCTTTTTTTAGACCATGAGGCTATAAACCCAATGGCCCACATTCTGACCTTTTTTTTGGCCCTTTGAGCGGCCATCATGTCATCCACCGAATCGCCCACATAGGCACATCTCGGAGAGGAAAGGCCACTCTCTTCAATCACTCGAAAGAGGGAGTAAGGATGGGGTTTTGAAAGGGATTTTCTTCTTCTGGTCAAAAGATAGGACCTCTCCTCTTCTTTTCTACACTCATCCAGCGTCACCACAGAGTAGAAATAGGGATCGATTTGAAATCTTTTTAAGGCAAGCTCTGCCTCCAGCCTGGGTCTTCCACTGGCAATTCCCATCCTCATCTTTCGATGAAGGGATGAGAGAATCCTTCTCGGGAAAAGAAGTCTCTCCTTCAAGTAGAGTCCTTTCCCATGGTAAAATAGATTAGGAAGGTGGTAATAAGAAGCAAACTTTTCTCCAAGATAAACCTCCTGAAAGATTCTTTTTACGAGGTTCTGCTGATTCAGGTCTCCCTGATGATAGACCCATCCTTCCCAGGAATTCTTTAAAGCCAGACGGACCCCTTTTAACCCACCCTGGTAGAATTTTACTTTTTTTAAAAATGTATCGAAGTCTCTTTTAAAATGGAGTCTATTTTTATCCTTGGGAAACCTTCCCGATTTCTCTCGAAGAGAAGAAATGGCTTCTTGAATGTGAAGGAATCGCTCCCTTGTTTTACAAGGGGGAAGCCCAGAAAGAGAGACGAGGTAAAGAAGGATCCCTGAAGTCAAATCCCAGTCGTTATTGAAACCACCTGCCATTTTAAAAAGGGAGACCTCTTCCTCGGTGACCCACTTTTCTCCATTTTCAAATCCTAAGACCGATTTGAGATAGAGCCCGGTCGTCTTCCGGATGGTTTGACGATAAGATCTTGAGACATCGATCAGAACCCCATCCATATCAAAAATTAAAAGGTCTACTTTCATAGGATCGATTTCAAATTCTCCTTACCTCATAAAGGACCGTTTGAATCAGACTCTCCACATCCAATCCCTGCATTCGGTAAAGATCGTCCGGTTTCCCAGAAGCCCCATAGGAGGTAATTCCCATCTTACGGAAACGAATGGAAAGACCCTCTTCAGCAATCACACTTCCAATGAGGCTTCCGAGACCAGTCTCCACATGGTGATCCTCGTAGGTGACCACCACCCCTGTTCGGCAGGCATGAAGGATGGCTTCTCGATCTAAATCGCTCAGGCAGGAGAGGTGGAGGACCTGGACTTCTACTCCTTCTTCCTTCAGTTTTTCCCAGGCTTGAATGGCTCGATGAAGCATTCCACCCGTGGTAAGGATGGCTCCATCATGGCCTCGACGAATCAGGTCTGCCTTTCCATATCGAAACTCATAAGGCGGTCCGAAGTAGGGCGTTCCCTCTTCAGAAAGGATGATGGGGGTTGGGGAACGACCCATCGCCACCAAAAAGTTCCCGGGTGTCTTTGCGACATATCGAATCACCCGGTCCGTTTGATTCGGATCGGCTGGAAGAATAATCTTGTAGCCGAAGAGATTTCGCATCACCCCTATATAATCGATACACTGATGGGTATTCCCATCCTCACCCACATCCAGCCCATTATGGGTGCAGATGAGTTTAAGATTGGTTCCGTTGATATCATTGAGCCGATGTTGATTGTAGGTCTCATCCACTCCAAAGACCCCAAAGTCAGCAAAGAAGGAGATGAAATTGACGGTCGAGATAGCTCCAGCGATCGTTGCCGTATTATGTTCCTGAATTCCCCCTTGGAAAAAGTGTGTCGGGAACTGTTTCGAAAAGGCATTAGTCTTTGTGGAGGGGGCCAGATCACAGTCAAAAACAACCAGTGGAAGAGAACCATCTTTCCGGAGATTGACCGAGCCCAGATCCACCAGGGCATTCCCAAAGGCGGATCGATTATCCAATTTTTGGTCTTTCCCATAGGTTCTGGGTGTTCCTGTCTCAATGGATGGAATTTCTATCGGATATTTTTGAGGGGGCCAAAAGAACTCCCCTTTTTCACGCCTCTGACGATAATAGGAGAGATCGTCCTCCAACCCCAATTCCTTCATTGCCCTTTGAAACTCTTCATAGGTCAAGGCCCTTCCATGATACTCCTCCTTTCCTTCCATAAAGGAGACCCCTTTCCCCATGGTCGTCCGTGCGAGGATCATGACAGGGCGAGGGGAAAGAGTGGCTTTTCGGAGGGCCTCGTAGATTTCCTGAAATTGATGGCCATCGATTTCGATGACTTCCCATCCATCGGATTCATAATTCTTTGCAATGTTCTGGGGCATGATCTCACAGGTGACCCCACTGATCTGTCGGCAGTTGTAATCGATGATCACGGTGAGATTATGGAGACCATATTTCACAGCAAACCTTCGGGCCTCAGAGATCTGTCCTTTTTGTTGCTCTCCACATCCCATCGTCACAAAGACGTGAAACCCTCTCCCCAATAGCTTTGAAGCAAGGGCGAACCCACACCCTGCAGAGAGTCCCTGCCCCAGATTCCCGGTATTCCACTCGATTCCAGGAACCCCTTTCTCCACATGTCCTTCAAAGGCAGAGCCTGCCTTTCTAAAATTGACAAGGGCGGCTTCAATAGGAAAAAATCCGATCCTCCCCAGCGCCGCATAGGCCCCTGGAGAGGTGTGTCCGTGACTGATGATGATCCTATCCCGATCCGGGTGATAGGGAGATTGGGGATCTACAGCTGCGTAGGAGTAAAGGACCAAATAAAAATCGATAGAGGACATCGAGCCTCCTGGGTGGCCAGAACCGGCCAGGGTCGTCATTTTCAAGATATCGCCCCTGGCTAGACGCGAAAGTTCAGTTAATCTCTTGATAGAAGGGTCATCCAACTTTTCAGCCTGAAATCTTTTCCCAATCATCTTTCCCTCCTCGAATGGCATAGAACATAGAAATGAAAGAGAGATTAGAGATCCATGATGAGTGATTGAAAGATACTCTTAACATATCGATCATCTTTTTAAAAGAGGATATTGACGAAGGCCCTCATCGGTGTGATATGTTTTTAAAGGAGTCATTTGGAATGAAAGGCATGGAATATCAGGGGCAAAGGATTCCCTGTGACCTCGTTATCTTAGATAAGGATGGGACCCTCATTGATTTTACCGCCACCTGGGTTCCTCTCATACGAAAAAGGGTAGCCTTTGTTTTAAAAAGATTAGGAAGAAATGGGGAGTTAGAACAATTTTTACTGAAGGCCTGGGGGATTGATCCCATCTCTAAACGTGTGGACCCCAGAGGCCCTTGTCCGGTTTCACCCCGGTCTGATGAGATTGTTATCGGCACGATGGCTCTCTACCAGCGAGGATACCCATGGGATGAAGCAAAACTCCTCGTCTCGCAGGCCTTTGATGAAGCCGATGCAGACGAGGATTGGCGGAAGAAAGTGGTTCCAATCGATGGGATCCAAACCTTTCTTTTAAATTTGAAGAAGAACGGATTTTTGACGGCATTGGCCACCTCTGATGAGCGAAGGGATACAGAGGCCATTCTTCAGCATCTCAGGTTAGAAGATCTGTTTGATATGGTTCTCTGTTCAGGAGAGGTGAGTTCCCCAAAACCTCATCCTGAAACCATTCATCACATCTGTCAAAAACTTTCCGTTTCTCCTTCGAGGGCCATTATGATCGGGGACTCCGTGACGGACATGGTGATGGGAAAGCAAGCGGGAGTAGCCTTATCCATCGGAGTCCTTGAAGGTGGGGTCACCCCAAAAGAGGAGTTAGAGAAGGTCGCAGACCTTGTGGTGTATTCTATTCGTGAGTTGAAGTTTGACCGCTGGAATGAGCAGTGAGAGAAGTTGACAAAAAAGAGAGACTTAGATATAAAGACCTTGTCATTGTCAGGGAGGGATCAAAACAAAAAGAAAGGAGGTGGAGGGAGAAGGACAAGGAGAAAAAAGAGTGGAAAGAATCGTAAAATTAAATTCAAAAGGAGGTTAAAGGGATGAAGAGAAAATGGATGGTTTGCCTGATCAGTGTCATAATGGTATTTTTTATTGGTAGGATCGGGTTGGCTAAGGAGAAAGTCACAGTCTATACCTCTCTCGAGACCGATGAGATCGTGAAATATTTGGAGGTGGCGCGGAAGGATTTGCCCGATCTTGAGATTGATATTATTCGACTCTCCACAGGGGAGTTGGGAGCCAGGATGTTGGCTGAAAAGGATAATCCTCAGGCTGATTGTATCTGGGGATGGGCGGTCACGAATATGGAACAGTTCATTCCCTTAAAGATGCTGGAGCCCTATAAGCCTAAAGGGGTTGAGAAATTGGAGAAGCGATTCGTCCATCCTGAATACTACTATGTCGGGATCGACATGTATATTGCGGCCTTCTGTGTGAATACCAAGGTGATGAAAGAGAAAGACCTCCCTATGCCTAAAGGGTGGAATGATTTACTCCATCCAAAATTTAAGGGGTTAATCGCGATGCCTAACCCTGTGGCCTCTGGAACCGGGTTTTTACAAATTTCGAGTATCCTTCAGATGTATGGGGCTAAAGAGGGAAAAGAGGACGGTTGGGAGTTCCTGAAGAAGTTAGACAAAAATATTGGTCAATATATTAAGAGCGGTTCGAGACCTGCCAAAATGACGGCCCAGGGAGAGTTTGCTGTGGGATGTTCTTTCGATTTTGTAGTGGCCGAGCAGAAAAAATTGGGATTTCCTGTCGAGTTTGTCTTTCCCATCGAAGGGGCAGGTTATGAGGTGGAGGCCAATGCCTTAATGAAGGGAGCAAAAAATCCACGAGCGGCCAAGAAGTTCCTGGATTGGGCCATCAGTGAGAATGCCATGAAGGAGTATGCCAAGTTTAAATATGGGGTGACTCTCCCAGGTATCCCCACCCGGCCTGACCTCCCGAAACTTTCTGAAATTAAACTCTATCCTATGGATTTTGCTTGGCAGGCGAAGAATCGTGATGCCATTCTTAAGAAATGGGAGAGCCTCTTCCTAAGATGATCAGAAAAGGATTTCTAAAGGGCATCCCGAATCGAAGGGGGATGCCCTTTTTTATTGACAATCCTTTCAAATTCGATTAAATGCTATTTAGACAGCTAAACAGCCTTAACTTTACCCTCGATGGGGAGAAGGAGAGACTCCTATAAGGAATAAAAAGATGGGAAGAAATCTTCAATTAGAGAATCTGACCAAACGATTCGGGAATTTGACCGCAGTGGACCATGTCAATCTGGAGATTGAAGAGGGCGAATTTATCTGCTTTTTAGGTCCAAGCGGCTGTGGGAAGACCACCGTTTTACGAATGATCACGGGGTTTGAGACCGTAACCGAAGGAAAGATCATCTTTGATGGAAAGGTGATCAATGACCTCATCCCCCAGAAGAGAGAATTTGGGATTGTTTTTCAATCCTATGCCCTTTTCCCGAATATGACCGTGGAGGAGAATATCGCCTTTGGTCTTAAAGTGAGAAAGAGGCCGAAGAAGGAGATTGAAGAGAGGGTCGATCAGATGCTGGATCTGGTAGGACTTCGGGAATGGAGAAAACTCTATCCGGCTCAACTCAGCGGGGGGCAGCAACAGAGGGTCGCATTGGTTCGAGCACTTGCCCCTGACCCTCAGGTTCTTCTTTTGGATGAGCCCCTCAGTGCCCTGGATGCAAAGATTCGGGTTCGCCTCAGAGCTGAGATCAAGAGGCTCCAGCAAGAATTGAAAAAGACCATGATCTATGTGACCCATGACCAGGAAGAGGCCCTCTCCATTGCTGACCGGGTGGTCGTCATGGAGGCAGGCCAGTTTCGGCAGGTAGGAAGACCCGTAGAGATTTATCAATCTCCCAACTCCAGCTTCGTGGCCGATTTTGTGGGAACGTCCAATTTCTTCCGAGGGGTTCGGAATGGAGATCGGGTTCAAACAGAAAGAAGGGATTTTAGAATCGCCCGATTCGAATCCCTCACTGAAAGGGAGATCTTTCTGGCTATCCGACCCGAAAAGATAGAGGTGTTTAAATTAGGAGAATTCCCGGAGGGGGTGGAGAAGTCGAACCTCGCCAGAGGACGAATCGATGTGATCACCTTCTTAGGAGCGGCGGTACGACTCACGATTAACTTAGAAGGAGAGGAAGTGATCTCCGATATCATTGAAAAGGAGTTTTCCCGAAAAGAGTTTAAGCAGGGGGAAGAAGTCCATCTCTATTTTCCTCCAGAGGCCTTTATGGTCTTTTCCGCAAAAGAGGGATCTCGGTGAGATCAAAGAAAGAGGTTCAGGGACTTACGATTTCGGCTCCTGTGAGCCGTGACCGATGGCTGGTCGGAGTGACGATGGGGATCCTTCTGGCCATTCTCGCCTTTTTCATGCTCTACCCGGTCTATGATATTTGTAAACTGAGTTTCCTCAAAGAGGGGATGTTCACCCTCAAGAACTATCAGTCCTATTTTTCGAACCCGAGGATGTTTCGGTCCCTGACCAACAGTCTCTATGTCTCTTTCGTGACCACGGTGATCACCACCTTTTTTTCCTTCTTCTTCGCCTATGGATTGACCCGAACGACGATTCCAGGCAAGAATATTTTCTACACCATTTCTACCTTCCCCCTCATTGCCCCTTCGATCATTCAAGGTCTGGCCCTCATCCTGCTCTTTGGAAGAAACGGATTGATTACCCGCCATCTTCTTAACACGGACTGGAATATTTATGGAGCAACGGGGATCATTGTGGCTGAATGCCTCTACTGTTTTCCCAATGCCCTCTTTATCCTCTACACGACCCTTTCGGCGGTGGACACTCGGCTCGATGAGGCAGCCCAGAGCCTCGGTGCCTCGGCTTTAAAGACCTTTTTCAAAGTGACCCTTCCTTCCGCGAAATATGGAATTGCCAGTGCCGCCGCGCTGGTATTTAATTTGACCATCACGGATTTTGGCGTTCCTGTGGTCATTGGAGGAAACTACAGTGTCCTTGCCACAGAGATCTACCAGCAAGTCATCGGAATGCAACGATTCGATTTAGGGGCGACCATCAGTGTCATTCTCCTGATTCCTTCCGTCGGGGCTTTTTTGCTCAACTATTATCTCACGAAAAGGAGTTATGCCTTGATCAGTGGGCAGGCCCGCCCGTTCCTTCAGCCTTCCAGACCCTTTAAAAAATGGGCCTTCACGATCTACTGCTGGATTCCGAGCGCCTTCATTCTTATTGTATTTATCACTGTCTTTGCGGGTTCCTTGGTGAAGACCTGGCCCTATGATTTTACCCTGACTCTCCAACATTTCGATTTCCCATCCCTGGGAGGAAATGCCCCTCTCTGGACCAAATTCTGGGCCTCCGTTCTGGATGGGGAGTGGAAGTCCCTGATCGCTTATAAATATGCTCCTATTTGGAATAGCCTTTGGGTCTCGGTGTTGGTCGCTTTAGGAGGGGCCTCATTGACCCTTCTGGCCGGTTATGTCGTCGAAAAGAAGAGACCCAGAGGGGTAGGAATCCTTTATACGCTCAGCGTATTGCCTGCCGCCATTCCTGGAACGGTAATGGGATTGGGCTATATTCTGGCCTTCAACAAACCCTATTTCTTTATCTATGGAACCTTCTGGATTATCATCATCAATATTATCATCTGTAATTTCACCTTGGGGACCCTCTCCAGCATTGCCAATCTGAAACAGATCGATCGGTCCATTGAAGAGGCCGCCATCAGTTTAGGGGCTGATCCCATTAAGACCTTCACTCAAGTCGTCTTTCCTCTTACGAAGACGGCCTTCTTTTCCAATATCACGTTCTTCTTTATGAGGGCGATGACGACCATCAGCGCGGTGATCTTCTTGGTTTCGGCTAAGGTGAAGCTGGCAGCGATTGAGATCATCTTTCTGGATATCGATGGCCGAACGGCCAGTGCCAATGCCATGTGCACCATCATCATCCTTCTCGTCGTCGCTATGCTCGTAGCCATGAGATTGATCACCGGGAAATCAGGGCTAAAGGGAATGAGCGCGACAGCCTGAAAGGAGGGATCATGCCCGAAACCTTTCCTTTGGAAAAAGGGGTTCCAAAATATATTCAGATCAGTCAATGGCTTCAGGAGATGATTCAAAAGGGGCGGTATCGTATTCATGACAAGCTCCCCTCTGAATCGAAACTGGCTGAGTTGTTCCAGGTCAATCGCAATACGGTTCGTCAGGCCATTTCGGACCTGGTAGGGAAGGGATTGATCCAGAAGAAGAACGGAGTCGGATCCTTTGTTATCGCTCAATCTCAACGGCCGGTGAAATATACCCTTCAGCATATCTCCAGCTTCACGGACGATATGATCCGGATGGGTTTGAAGCCCCAAACCAAATTGATAGGAAAGTTGGTTCTGAAAGCCCCTCTTGAAGTGGCTGAAAAGTTGATGTTGGGCCGGGATAAGAAGGTCATCTTGACCGAGAGGCTTCGTTTGGGGGATGGAGTTCCCTTGGTTCTCGAGAGAAGCTATCTCCCCTACGAGGAGTTTAAAGAGATTCTCAAGATGCGACTCACGGGTTCCCTCTATCATCTCCTGACCAAAAAATTTAAGGTAGAACTCCATCGATCCATCCAGACCTTTCGTGCCGTTTCGCTTTCAGAAGAGGATGCGAAGGCTTTAGAGGTCCCTCCTCACTCTCCTGCGATCTTTCTCGAGAGTGTCATCTACGATTCAAAGAATATTCCGGTAGAGGTCCTCCACGCGATTCATCGAGGAGATAAATATGTCTTTGAGGTCGAATCCGGCCGGTATCGATATGATCTCAAAGAATCGATTCAATGAACTCTGACCATTGAATGAATAATATTTTTGGATCCATTGTTTCAGAAGAATTGGAGTGGGATTCCAGTCGAATTTTCCAGAGGTCTCCTTTAGAGACCTCTGAAAAAGTATTTAAAACGTATTTTTATAGACTGGGGAGGTGGTGTGGAGAGGCATTCGAAGGGTTTGGAACCCTACCTCCCCAGTCTTTCTATGACTTTTTCAGAGCTCTCCTTTAACCCTCTTGACAAAGATGAGGAATCTTGTTACCTGTATAGATAGCTAATCAGCAATTTTATTTCAAGGAGGCGGATATGGTCGATTTGAAAAGGTTTTTGGTTCCCTGGATTGATCAGGTTACTCCCTACGGAACGGAAGATATTCTTCTGGCCTGGTCCAAACCAGAGCTCAAACGGATGATGGTTAATGAGAATCCCATCCCTCCCTCTGAAAAGGTGATTCGAGCCATTACAGAGGCGGCAAGGATGGGGAATCGCTATCCAGACAACGGTCCCCGGCTTCGAGCCAAAATCGCAAAGCGCTACGACCTGAGCCCAGAGAATGTCTATCTCAGTCACGGTTCTTCGGAGATCATCGATATGGTCATGAGGCTTTTCATGACTCCTGGCGATGAGGTGCTCCTTCCCAACCCTACTTTCTCCCTCTATGGGATAAGAGCCAGGGCCGTAGGAGGGAAAGTGGTCGCTATCGATATGACGCCGGACCTTCAGTATGACGTCCCAGCCATGCTCCGGGCAGTGACTCCAAGGACGAAAGTCATCATTGTTTGCACTCCGAACAATCCCACCGGAGATTTTATCTCGGATGAGGATTTACAGAAACTGGTCGATCTTGGAATTCCTACGCTGATCGATGAGGCCTATCTCGAATATCATCCAGAGCATGAATCCAAAGCCCCTTTGATTCGAAAATATAATCACGTCATTGTGGCCCATACCTTTTCAAAGGCCTTTGGAATGGCCGGGATTCGATTTGGTTATGCCTTGGCGGATGAAACGATGATTCAATATTTTCGCAAGATGCAGATCCCTTGGAATACAACCCTTCTTTCCATGGCGGCTGCGGAGGCGGCCCTCGATGAAGAGGAGGAGTTAAGAAAGAAGGCGGCTTATAATAATGCAGGAGTGGAGTATGTCGTAAAAGAGCTTTCTAAGATTCCGGGGCTAAGACCTTACTATTCTCATGGGAATTATGTTCTCATCGATGCGACCGATGCCGGAGTGACCGGAAAGGAGGTCGTCGATTATGTGTTTGAAAAGGCAGGAGTGATCCTCAAAGCCTTCGCCCCTTTGAGAGGAAGAGAGGGATTCTTTCGAATCAGCTTAGGGACCCATGAAGAAAACTCGATCTGTGTTTCAGCCATAAAACGATTTTTCGAAAATCGAAAGAAGGAGAGAGAGGAATGAAGAAGAGTCCTTTTGAAAAACTGATGGAGACCCACCCCGGCGTGGAGATCTGGTGGGATTCTTCTCCGCTGATCTATGAAACCTGGATGGAGGGTTTTCTCAAGAAGGTTTCTTCCCAGAGGGTTGACGTATTAAGGGAACAGCTCAGGAGACTCTTCGATTCCGAGCATCCAGAAAGGGCCCTCTTTCGAGGGGTAACCACCAATCCCCCTCTCTCCCTGAATGTGATCAAGATGAGAGAACCCTTTGTTTCTGAGATCGTGGATCGGCTCATTGATGAAGATCCGAAGATAGAGCCGGAACCCCTTTTCTGGAGGACGTATAAAGAGCTTGTCCGAAGGGGGGCAGAGATGTACCTTGGGGTATTTGAAGCCTCGAGATATCGATATGGATATCTTTCCGGACAGGTCGATCCTCGAAACCTACACCATAAAGAGAAGATGGTGGCTCAGGCTTTAGAACTGGCAAGTCTCAGTCCCAATGTGATGATCAAGGTCCCAGGGAGTCGGGAAGGTTATGAGGTAATCAAGATTCTTACCTCCAAAGGGATCTCCACCAATAATACACTCACCTTTATTCTTCCTCAACTCATTGCCTGTGCCAGGGCCGTCAAGGAAGGTGTGGAGATTGCGAAAAAGAATGGGGTCGACTTAACGAAGTGGCGATCTGTCATCACCCATATGACTGCCCGATATGGAGATCTGGGCACCCTTCGAAAAGAGGCTGACTCTCTGGGAATCGAGTTGACAGAGGGGGATGTTCGTTGGGCCGAGATCGCTATCTTCAAAAGGGCCTATCGTTTCCTGAAAGAGGGAGATTATCCCAGCAAGATGCTCATCTGTTCGATGAGGATCAGCCCGGTGGTGGATGGGAGAAAGTACTGCTGGCATCTGGAGAAGCTGGCAGGAGGGGATATCGTTTTTACCTGTCCTCCTCCTTTTATTGAAGGCGTTTTTGAATCGCTGGATGGGATAGAGTTTCGTCCCCAGATCGAAGAGGAGGTTCCCAAGGAGGTCTTGGATAAACTCTTACGGATCCCCTATTTTGAACGGGCTTATCGAGAGGATGGGTATACCCCGGAAGAATTTAATTCCCATCCTGCCATGATGGCTACGGCCAACGAGTTTTCTAAGGCCACCGAAGCCATGGTCGAATTTGTAGCCAAACGTCTGAGCTTAAGACGGAAATGAGGGGAAAGATGATCATCGGGATTCCAAAAGAGATCAAAACCGGAGAAAAGAGAGTGGCGATCACTCCCAGTGGAGTGGATGCCCTGGTTGCTCATCGCCACCGAGTCCTGATAGAGAGGGGTGCAGGGGAAGGAAGCGGATTTACGGATCAGGAATATCTCCAAGCAGGGGCTATCCTAATAGGAGAGGCAAAGGCGATCTGGGAAGAAGCGGAGATGATCGTTAAGGTGAAGGAGCCGATTGAATCAGAATATCCATTCTTAAAACCTGGACAGATCATATTTACCTATCTTCATCTGGCAGCCAACCCGGGTTTAACCCGTCAATTATTGGATTCTGGGGTCATCGGGATTGGGTACGAAACGGTCCAAACTCGAGACGGTTCTCTTCCCCTGTTGAGGCCTATGAGCGAGATTGCAGGGAGGGCATCCCTTCTGGCAGGTGGGATGTGCCTGGAGTCAAGACACGGTGGCAGAGGGGTTCTTATCTGTGGCGCCTCGGGTGTTCCTCCTGCCAAAGTCGTGATCCTTGGGGCAGGGGTAGTGGGAACGAATGCCTGTAAAGTGGCTGTGGGAATGGGGGCCCGTGTTTCTATCCTCGATATTTATCCCGAACGGCTGAGCTATATCCATGACATCACTCAAGGGCATGTGACCACATTCATCTCTAACCGAATGACCATAGGGGAAGAGATCATGGATGCAGACCTGGTGATTGGGGCTGTCCTTATCCCTGGGGCTCAGGCACCGAAATTGGTCAGCCGCGAGATGTTGAGGAGGATGCGCCCAGGGTCAGCCGTTGTGGATGTTTCTGTGGATCAGGGAGGTTGTTTCGAGACTACCCGACCCACCACTCATGAGAATCCTATTTATATTGAAGAGGGGATTGTCCATTACTGTGTCACCAATATGCCTGGAATATATCCAAGAACGGCTACGCTTGCCCTGACTCACGCCACGATCCCCTATATTCTCCAATTGGCAGAACAAGGTCTTGAAAAGGCCATGAAAGAAAATGAGGCTTTAAGAAGAGGGCTCAATCTCATTCACGGGGAGCTGGTGTGTGAAGGGGTGGCAAAAAGCTTAGGGTTTCCTTTAGCCCCTAATCCTTTCTCTCCGATTTCTTGAAAATTCCTCCCTGATATGGTAAAGGCTCTTAGTTAAAGAAGAGGATTTCCCTCTATCCTTCCTTTCTGAGAGAGCTAACTCCTTGAACTTCAGAAGACTGATCGTTGCCATTGACGGTCCCTCGGGTGCAGGAAAGAGCACCGTGGCCAAGGCCCTGGCTAAACGATTAGGCTATCAATATATCGATACTGGGGCCATGTATCGAGCTGTGGCCTGGAAGGCAAAAAGGGCGTCTGTGGACATAGAAGATGAATCGGCCCTTACAGAACTGGCCTCCTCCCTCCATTTCACCTTTCTCTCGGAAGGAGAGAAGGTCCGTTTTTTCTGCGATCATGAGGAGATCACAGAGGCCATCCGGTCACCTGAAATCGGTCGTCTGGCCTCAGAGATTTCGAAGAAAAAGGGGGTGAGAGAAGCTCTGGTGGAGAAACAGAGAGAAATGGGCAAGGAAGGAGGGATGGTCTTTGAGGGAAGGGATATTGGGACCGTCGTTTTCCCGAAGGCGGATATTAAGTTTTACCTTCATGCAGACGCCGTAGAGAGGGGGAGAAGAAGATTTAAGGAACTTCTGGAAAAAGGAATGGACGTGGATTTTGAAGAGACCTTGAAGGAGGTTATCGAGAGGGACCGAAATGATATGAATCGAGAAATCTCCCCCCTGAAGAAGGCAGAGGAGGCTATAGAAATTGATTCCACTCATCTCTCTATAGAAGAAGTGGTAGAAGAGATGTATCGTTTGATTTTAGAGAAGATAGGGAAAGAATGAGACTGATCGTTGCGAGATTATCGGGCTTCTGTTTTGGGGTGGAGCGAGCGATGAAGATGGCTCTTCAGGCGGCCAAAAGATCTTCAAAGGATCTTTATACGTTAGGGCCATTGATTCATAATCCTCAAGTGGTCACCTCCTTAGAAAGTTTCGGTATTCAACCAAAGGATCGGGTCGAGGAGATCCCACGAGGAACAGTCATCTTTCGTTCCCACGGGATTTCAAAAAAGGATTTAGAAAAAGTCAAAGAGAAGGGATTGAACATCATTGACGCCACCTGTCCGATTGTCAAGAAAGCCCATCATGCTGCGAAGTTTCTGGATCGGAATGGTTATCCTTTGGTCATTGTGGGAGACCCCAAACATCCTGAGGTCGAGGCTATCCGGAGTTATCTTCGTCAAGAGGCGATGGTGGTGGAGAGCCCGGAAGCCATTACGAAGATAGGGAATTACAGAAAATTAGGGGTGATTGCCCAGACGACCCAAAATTTCGAGGTTTTTAAAAAGGTTGTAAAGGCATGTCTGGAAAAGGCCATGGAGGTGAGGGTGTTTAATACCCTCTGTCATGCGACAGCCCTTCGACAGAAAGAGGCCATCGAGATAGCCAGAAAGGTGGATTGTATGATTGTCGTCGGAGGGTATGAGAGTGGAAATACCCAACGATTGGTCCATATCTGCAGAGAGGTTCAACCCAAGACTTATCATATCGAGACACCCAAAGATCTGGATCCGGGTTGGTTTAAGAATATCAAAAAAGTAGGTTTGACCACAGGGGCCTCCACGCCTTCCTGGATCGTTCAGGAGGTGGAAAAAGAGATCCGACGGCGCCATCCTCAATGAAAGGCAGCCCTATTCCAATGTTTCCCTCCATAGGAAGGGATGAAAAAGGGACCCTCATCCATCATTGAAGGGTGTAAATATCTATGAGTGGGGGATTGCGGATTAAAAGAAATATTTGTAATTTTTCAAAAGGTATGATATAAAGTTTAAGTTTTAAAAAGGGGGTTTTTAGGATGAAAGAAGATCTGATTTCCACAGGAGAAGAGGTCCAATCCACTCCCCCTGTGGAGGCCACAGAGCCAGCAGAAATTTCTGAGACCGAGGAGAAAGAGTCTCTTCAAACCCTTTATGATGGGACTTTCAAAACCATCGAGGAAGGTCAGATCCTTAAGGGAACCGTGATCGAAATCACTCCTGAGTATGTGACCGTGGATGTGGGATATAAGTGTGAGGGGCAGATCCCCATTCAGGAATTTCAGAAGAGAAGGAAAGGATTGGACCTGAAGGTTGGGGATAGGATTGATGTCCTGGTGGAAAGAAAGGATACGGAAGAAGGGGTGATTCTTCTATCAAAAGAGAAAGCGGACAGGGCGAATATCTGGAAGGAGATCACCAAGTCTTTCAGGGATGGCACGGTCATGGAGGGGGAGGTTGTTTCCAAAGTCAAAGGTGGACTCTCTGTGGATTTAGGTGGCGTAAATGGCTTTCTGCCAGGTTCACAAATTGATCTCAGGCCGATTCGAAACTTGGATGAATGGGTTGGACAGAGAGTGAGATTTAAGGTCATTAAATTTAATCGAAAAAGAAACAACATTGTTCTTTCCCGCAGGCTCCTTCTTGAGGAGGAACGTAAGGTTCAAAGGGAAGAGACCCTGAAGAATTTAAAGGAAGGAGATCTTGTGGAAGGGACGGTCAAGAACCTGACCGACTACGGGGCTTTCATCGATATTGGAGGGGTGGACGGGCTTCTTCATATTACGGATATGAGCTGGGGACGGATCGCTCATCCCTCAGAGAAGCTCTCGGTTGGACAGCGAGTCAAGGTGAAAGTCCTTCGATATGATCGAGAGAAGGAGAAAATCTCCCTGGGTCTAAAACAGGCTCAACCTGACCCATGGAATTCTGCCCTTGAAAAGTATCCTCCAGGAACTCGAGTGAAAGGAAAGGCGGTCAATATTACAGATTATGGCGTATTTGTGGAACTGGAAGAAGGGATCGAAGGGCTGGTTCATATCTCGGAGATGACCTGGAGTAAGAAGTACAAACATCCCTCTAAGATGGTTCAAATTGGGGATCGAGTCGAAGTGATGGTCCTCGATTGTGATCCTGTAAAACGACGGATCTCATTAGGAATGAAACAGATCGAACCTAATCCCTGGACCCTTCTTGCCGAAAAGTATCCCGTTGGGACAAAGGTGGTGGGGAAGGTCAAAACGATTACCGATTTTGGAATCTTCATCGGAATAGATGAAGAGATCGATGGACTGGTCCATGTCTCTGAAATGTCCTGGACGAAGAAGATCAAACACCCGAGTGAGCTATTCAAGAAGGGACAGGAAGTAGAGGCAGTCGTGTTAAATATTGATTCGAAGAATGAACGGTTCTCCCTGGGGATTAAACAGCTTACCCCTGATCCTTGGAAAGAGGTAGATAAACGGTATCGAAAAGGAGATATCGTAACGGGGAAGGTGACCAATGTGACGGATTTTGGCGTGTTTGTAGAACTGGAGGATGGGATCGAGGGATTGGTTCACGTCTCCGAGATGAGCCGGGAAAAGGTAGGGAAACCGTCCGATGTCGTGAAGGTTGGCGATACGGTCTCGGCTGTGATCATTCATGTCGATCCTCATGATCGAAGGATCGGGTTGAGCATGAAGGGGTATAAAGAGAAGATCGAGAAAGCGGAGGTTGAAAAATACATCTCCAATCAAGGGCCCACCGTTCATAGCTTGGGAGCATTGATTCAGGAAGAGATCGAAAAGCGCGCAGAAGGCCTCTCTACCAAGAAGAAGGAAGGTTGATCGCATCCTTCCCCTCTCCTGAGCATCCTTCTATTGATTCCACTTCTATTGAGTGTTAATTTTTATTCATGAAGCCCTCTCCCCCTCTTATAAAATTGGAAGGGTTTTATGAGAAGATCGTCACCCATCATGATTTTGATGGGATGATCAGCGCCTCCATCTGTGGATGGGTGTTGAAAATCAGAAAGATCCTTTTCGCCGGACCGTTGGTCATCACCCGAAATCAGATCACGATTACAGAAAGAGATGTGGTCTGTGACCTTCCCTATCCTCTCCAGTGTGGCCTTTGGTTTGACCACCATGAAGGAAATCTCCAGGAATTAGAGTATCGGAGAATCGATCCTTCCTCCATTCCTGGACGATTTGCCCTTAAACCAAGCTGCAGTCGGGTGGTTTACGAATATTTTTCAGAAAGAGTGGAACTCCCTTCACGATTTTTAGAGGCCGTTGAAGAGGCAGACCGAATTGATAGTTTTTCCTATGAAAGCGTTGAAGAGTGGCGAAAGGAGACCCCTGGAAGGATCATCGACCTCACCTTGAAAGTCCGTTTCCAGAGCTCGGAGGAGCAGACTCATTATATGAGAAACTTGGTGAGAGAACTAAAAGACCGACCCATTGGAGAAGTCGCTCAGCTTGATTTTATCCAGACGCGCTTCCAGCGATATCGAGAGGAAGAGGGTCGCATGCTAAAAATCCTTCAGGATGCCTCCTCTTTCCTTGAGGAGGATGAGAGGAAGGAGATTGTGGTGATTGATCTTACCCCTTATCATCGGAGGCCCCATCTCATTAAAAACCTTGCTTTTCTTCTCTATCCCCAGGCCCTCAGTGTGTTAGAGGTCTATAATTTAATGGATCCTCAGGGGGTGAAGAGTAATCATTTGGGCTTTTCCATGTCCCTTTCAATTAATGGGAACAGACAGGGAACAAGAAAGAATATTGGTGAGATCATGAGGACCCTAAACATCGGAGATGGCCACCCGGGGGCGGCCTCTGGACAGGTTCGATGCCGGTCGAAACAGGAGATGCTGAAAAAGAAGAAAGAGGTTTTAAATCAGATCTTTAGGCTCTGGTCAACCCAGTAAATCTTATTTATCCCAATCTTCGGAGGCCCTTTTCATGGAGATTGACATCCAACTCATCCCCATCCCTCTGAATCCCGTCACCCTTTCTGAGCGAATGGTTATCGTAATTGATGTCCTTCGTGCGACCTCGGTTATCGTCCAGGCCATTTCAGAAGGGGCTACGGAGATCATCCCTGTCGAAACCGTTGAAGAAGCCTTTGAAAAAGCAAAGGCCTTTCCCGAAGGAACAACCCTCTTAGGAGGGGAGAGGAATAGTCGAAAGATCGAAGGATTCGACCTCGGTAACTCTCCCAAAGAGTATCGCTCTGAAAGGATCAGGGGGAAAAGAATCATTCTGACGACGACCAATGGGACCAGGGCATTTTATCTGGTCTCTTCTGGGAAGGAGGTCCTGGTCGGAAGCTTCTTCAATCTCAGAGCGATTACCAGGTACTGTCTCTCTCAGGGAGAAGACCTTCTCATCTTTGCCTCTGGAGACGAAGGAAAGTTTTCCCTCGAGGACGTGGTCTGTGGAGGGATGTTGATCGAGAAGATCGCAGAAGAGGGGGGCTCCATTCGACTCACCGATGCTGCCTTCGCTTCAAGAATTCTCTATGAAAGGTTTAAAAGGAATCCCCTCGAAGCCTTTTACGCTTCCCACCACGGGAGAGATTTGGTCAAAAAGGGGTTTGAGGAAGACCTTCTCTATTGTGCTCAGTCGGACATCTCTGAGGTCATTCCAATTTTCAGGCAAGGAGTCATTAGACCCCGTAGAGAATAAAAAATTGGAGGGCGAAGATGAGGCATCCGGAAAGGGCGATAAAAGAAAAGGAGACGATGGAGGGACTTCTTAAACAGACAGGGGTCGGAAGAATGGCTACGGTGAATCCGGAAGGAATCCCGGTCATCAAACCCGTTCATTTTCTTTATGAGGAGGGAAAGGTCTATATCCATTCTTCAAAAAAAGGGGAAAAGATAGAAGATCTCCGGAGGGGGAGCCCGGTCTGTTTTGAGGTGGACGATTTCATTGCCTATGGAGCAACCCAAAGCTCTCCATGTAAAGCCCATTCTTATTATAGGAGTGTCATCATTAAAGGAAGAGGGATTCTTATGCGGGAGAAGGAGAGAAAGAAGAGGATTCTCGGGCTGATGATGGAAAAGTATCAACCCGAAGGAGGATATGGGGAGATTTCCGAAGAGAGTCTCAATCAGACCGCTATCATTGAGATTTCCATCCAAGAGATGACCGGAAAAGAAAGGTTAGAATAGATGAGAGAGATTGTCTCCATCGTTCGATGCCAGAGCTACGAGGAAGAGGAAGTCTTTAAAGCCCTCCAAAAATCCATCGATTTCATCGGAGGAATTCGAAGATTTGTAAAGGAAGGAGATCGGGTTCTTCTCAAACCCAATCTTCTTTATGGGAAGGCCCCGGAGAAAGCCGTAACAACCCATCCTGCGATCGTGAAAGGAATGATTCGAATGGTTCAAGGGGCAGGAGGGAAACCTTTTATCGGGGATAGCCCTTCTATTGGAGGGTTGATGAAGACGGCGGAACGGGCAGGGATAAAGGAGATCGCCGAGGAGATGGGCTGTCCTTTGGTGGAATTTAACCACCCCGTTTCTCCAAGCGACCGAAAAGGAAGTTTCTTTAAGTCTATTGAAATTGACCAAAGCGTGATGGATGCAGATGTGGTCATTAATCTCCCAAAATGGAAAACCCATGCCCAGATGCTTCTAACCCTGGGGGTGAAGAATCTTTTTGGATGTATTCCTGGGACCAGGAAGGCTCTCTGGCATTTAAAAGCAGGGGAGGATCAGAGGAGATTCGCCCAGGTCTTGGTAGACCTTTATCAGATTATTTCACCCCCTCTCACCGTACTGGATGGGGTGATTGGAATGGATGGAAACGGGCCCAATAGTGGTCGACCCATCTCTCTTGGATTGATTCTATCGAGCACCGATGCCCTCAGCCTGGATCAAGTGGTCTGTGACCTCCTTGGTCTTCCGAGGATCTCCTTGATGACGAATCGAGTGGCTTTAGAAGCAGGGTTAGGGAGCGATGAGATTGAGACGGTTGGAGAGAGGATCGAAGAGGTAAGCATTTCCAAATTTGAGCTTCCTAAACTTTCCTCCCTGAATTGGGGTCTTCCTGATTTTTTAAGGAGGCTTCTAAAGAATACTTTGAGTTCGAAACCCGTCCTGGAAAAAGAGCGTTGCAAACAATGCGGTCAATGTGTTGAGAGTTGCCCGCCCAGATCCCTCTCTTTGACGGAAAAGGGGCCATCCTTCGATTACGGACAGTGTATCCGATGCTTCTGCTGTCAAGAGGTTTGCCCAGAAGGGGCTATCCATATTGAGCCTGGATGGGGCCTGAGATGGTACCATCAAATCCGGGGCAAGAAATTCAATCCAACCAGACCCCTCTCCCTCTGAAAAGAGGAGATTCACATTTGAGTCGCTCGAATGAGGACCATCAAACTGACCATCGAATATGATGGAACAGAGTACCTGGGTTGGCAGAGTCAACCCGATGGGAAAACGATTCAGGGAGTCCTTGAAGAGACCCTGAAACAGATTACAGGAGAGAAGGTCCATGTGATCGGCTCAGGGAGAACCGATGCTGGGGTTCATGCATTAGCCCAGGTTGCTCATTTCAAGACCGAAAGTCCTATCGATCTCAACTCCCTGCAGCGAGCCCTGAATAGTCTCCTTCCTAAAGATGTTCTTATCAAAAGAGCGGAGGAGGTGGACAGAGATTTCCACGCTCAGAAAAAGGCCAGGAGTAAGGTCTATGAATATCGAATCCTCAATCAGCCCCTCCGCTCTGTCTTTCATCGCCAATACAGCTGGCATATTCCTCAAAAGCTGGATGAGGAGGCGATGTCAAAAGCGGCTCTTTTTCTCATCGGGGAGCACGACTTCTCCTCCTTTCGATCTTCTGGAACTCCAACCAAGACCCCTGTCCGAACAGTGTTCCGAGCGGAGTGGAAGAAAGATCGAGGAGGAATCCTTCGGTTTGAGATCGAAGCCAATGGCTTTCTAAAACAGATGGTTCGAACCATTGTGGGAACCTTGGTGGAGGTAGGAAAGGGGAGGATCAGTCCTGAAGACTTCAAAGAGATTCTTCATTCTAAGGATCGAAAGAGAGCCGGTCCCACTGCCCCTCCCCATGGCCTGTTTCTCAAGGAGGTCAAATACTGAATCGCTCCTAAAATGTTTCCTACCCATCGGTAAAGGATTACGGACCAATCATACAGGGATGAGCTCATATTTTCGAGTTCCCAATCCAATCTCCTCAGCGTATGAGAGTTGAATACTCCAATCGACCTCCGGATAAAGGGCACGAAATTTATCCTCCCCTTCATTCCAGTTCTTTAGAAGTTTAGAAGATCGGTTTCCTTCTTCCCGATTCACCAGATCCACAGAGGCCTGATCAATCGCTACGGGATCTTCCGAAGACAAAATTCCAATATCCCTGACGATCGGGATATCGGAATATCCATAACAATCGCAGGCAGGGGAAATCTGGGTGAGAAAATTGAGGAAGAGGGTCTTTCCCTTTTTATTCAGAATGGCTCCGTAAGCATACTCGACCATCTTTTTTTGAAAGATGGGTATCGATTCGTTCCATTGGATTTGGATGGCACCCGAGGGACAGGTCAAGATGCATTCTCCGCATCCAATACATTTTTGAGGATGAATCCGGGCCACCGAACGATTTGACCGATCTTCCTTTTCGAGGGAAAAGAGAGAGATGGCCCCTGAAGGACACCAGCTCAGACAGCTCCCACATCCCTTACAGAGTTTTTCCTTCACTTTAGGGGAGATATTGGAATGCTGGCTTAACTTTCCCTCCCGGCCTGAACACCCCATCCCTAAATTTTTGAGTGCCCCTCCAAAGCCCGAAAGCTCATGTCCTTTAAAATGGGTAACCACAATGAGGGCATCAGCCATATAGATGGTCTGGGCAATGGAGACCGTTTTAAAGTAGGTTTTATCAATTTTCACTCTCACGGTGCTATTTCCCCTCAGACCATCGGCAATCAACACAGGAGCCCCGATGACGGAATCCGTGAAACCATGTTGATAGGCTGTGGTCAAATGGGACACCGCATCACTACGAGAGCCAATGTAAAGGGTATTCGTATCGGTCAGGAAAGGTTTTCCTTCATATTCCTTGACCCGATCGACGATCCTTCGGATAAAGATGGGTCGGATATAGGCCGTATTCCCTTTCTCACCGAAATGAAGTTTAATGGCTACCAGATCCTTCTGCTTGATCTTTTCTTTTAGGTGGACCCGTTCTAAGAGAAGGTCTAATTTGTCAAAAAGGGTCCTTTTGGATTCCACCCGGAGATCGGAAAAAAAGACAGGTTTTTTCATTTGGGACCTCCGTCTTGGCGATTCTAAGAGAATTCGACTTTGGTGTCAACTGTCCAGGTGTAATCCTTCACTCAGAAGTGGGGAATAAGCCCGAGAGAGGTATTGGGCGTTCTATGGGTTTCGGAAATACTCCTGTCGGGCTTAAATTTATTTCTACCCTTCCGTGAGGAGATATTTTTAAGTCGTCCGAAGGGTTGACTTTCATGAAGAAAATGAGTAAAAATTTATTGTTTTAACCAGATTTGAAAAAAGGATAGAAAGGAGAAAAGATGAGGCGGGTTGAACCTAATTTTATTCGAAACATCGGGACCTTTGGCCATGGAGGAGAAGGGAAGACCTCTTTAGTAGAGGCCATCCTATTCGATACAGGAATCAATACCAGGTTGGGCCGGGTGGACGATGGTTCCTCCATCATGGATTTTGAGCCGGAAGAGATCAATCGAAAGATTAGTATTAGTGCCTCCCTGGCCCATTTCGATTGGAACAAACACTTTTTTTATGTCATCGATACCCCCGGGTATGCCAATTTTATCTTCGAAGCGAAGGCTTCGATGAGGGTGGTGGATGGGGCCATTATCGTCGTGGGAGCGAATTCTGAGGTAAAGGTTCAAACCGAGACGGTCTGGGATTATGCCAATGAGTTCGAAGTTCCTCGAATCCTCTTTGTGAGTAAGATGGATATGGAGAGGGCCGATTTTCTTAAAGTCGTTGAAGAGGTCAAGAAGGCCTTTCCGTCTCAGCCCTCGGTTCCTGTTCAACTTCCCATCGGAAGCAGTGGGGAGTTCAAAGGGGTGATCGACCTGATCCAGAAAAAGGCCTATTTCTACCAGAGAGATGGAAGTGGGCAGTTTGAAGTCAAGGAAGTTCCCCCAGAGATGGAAGAGGAGGTGAATCGGTTTCGTGAGAAGTTGATCGAGACGCTCGTTGAGATGGACGATCAGCTCATGGAGAAGTATTTAGAATCGGGGGAGATCACTACGGAAGAAGCCATGGCCTGTCTTCGAAAAGGGACCATTGAGCGAAGATTGGTTCCCGCTGTGTGCGGATCTTCTCTTCTGAATATTGGGATTCAGCCCCTCCTGGACCTCCTCATTCACTGTTTCCCTTCACCGATAGAAAAGAAACCTGTCCAGGGGAGACATCCCAAGACCGGAGAAGTCGAGAGCCGGGAGCCGAAGGAAGACGTCCCTTTCTCTGCCTTTGTGTTCAAAACGATCGCAGATCCTTTTGCTGGGAAATTGAATCTCTTTAGGGTGTATTCAGGAAGCATCCATGCAGATTCTACGGTTTATAATTCTAAGAAAGACGTCAAGGAAAGAATAGGGCAGATCTTTCTGATGGAGGGTAAAAAACAGAAACCCGTGGGTTTTGCAAGTGTCGGGGATATGGTGGCAGTAGCGAAATTAAAAGATACCTCCACTGGGGACACCCTTTGTGACGAAAAGAAGCCTGTTGTTTTTGAAGAGACAAAGATTCCTCTCCCTGTGATCACCTATGCGATTGCTCCGAAAGCGAAAGGGGATGAAGAAAAGATTACCGCCTCCTTAGCCCGTCTTCATGAGGAAGACCCCACGATGATGGTTTCACGAGATGAACAGACCGGAGAGATTCTTCTTTCCGGAGTCGGACAGTCTCACGTAGAGGTGATTGTTGAAAAGCTGAAGAGGAAGTTTGGGGTAGAGGTGAATCTGAGTACACCCAAGGTTCCCTATAAAGAGACGATCCGGGGAACAAAAACAGGGGTCATCTATCGGCATAAGAAACAGACCGGAGGCCGAGGCCAGTTTGCAGAGGTCCATTTCGATATCTCGCCCCTTCCACGAGGGGCAGGATTTGAGTTCGAGAATGCCCTGGTCGGGATGAATGTCCCGAGGAATTTTGTGCCCGCTGTGGAGAAGGGTATCCATGAAGCCATGCAGAGCGGAGTATTGGCAGGATACCCAGTGGTGGATGTGAAGGTACGATTCTATGATGGGAAGTCCCATGAAGTGGACTCCTCTGAAATGGCCTTCAAGATTGCAGCGATCATGTGTTTTAAGAAAGGGATTGCGGAAGCCAATCCTGTCCTTCTTGAGCCCATCATGAAGGTGGAGGTCATCGCGCCGGAGGAAACGATTGGAGATGTCATTGGAGACCTTAATAGCCGACGCGGAAGGGTCTTAAAGGTCGATGCAAAGGGGAATTATCAGGTCATTCAGGCCAATGTTCCTATGGCCGAGATGCTTAAATACGCCCCGGACCTGAACTCAAAGACTGGAGGCAGGGGAACCTTCACCATGGAGTTCTCTCATTACGAAGAAGTCCCAGCCCAAATCGCGGAGAAGATTATTGCCCAGGCCAAGAAAGAGAAGGAGAGTAAAGAGTGAGAAGGGAAAGGGGATGATCCCCCATTGGTGAGATAGAACTCATGAGGGCGGTTATTCAGCGAGTCAAATCGGCTGAAGTATTTGTAGAGGGCCGATCGACAGGCAAGATTGGAAGAGGGCTATTGGTTTTCGTCGGGGTAGCTAAGGGAGATGGGGAAGAGGATCTCTCCTTTTTTGCCTCGAAACTTCCTGAGCTCAGAATTTTTGAAGATGACGCAGGGAAGTTCAATCTCTCGTTGAGAGAAGTGAAGGGAGAACTCTTAGTGGTGTCCCAGTTTACCCTTTATGGAGATTGCCGAAAAGGGAGAAGACCTTCTTTTACAGAAGCAGAAGAACCCACCCTCGCAAAGAGCCTCTATGAACGATTGATTTTAAAATTGAAAGACCAAGAGATACCTGTCCAGACAGGGGAATTCCAGGCAAAGATGGAGGTTCATCTTATCAATGATGGCCCGGTGACCCTGTTTCTGGATAGTCGAAGGTGATGGATGAATGGGAAGAATCCAGAGACTTCTTCCTGCGGCTATTGTTTTCTCCCTATTGATTTTCTTGGAGATAGGGTGCGAGGCCCAGGCCCCCAGAAGGGGAAAGGAGGTTGGAATGGGTGAGATCAGAGAGCCTGCCGTTTCTGGAATGTTTTACCCCGACCATCCAGCCACTCTTTTGAGCGAGATTAAAAAGTATCTCGATGAGGTAAAAAAGGAACCTCTGGAGGGAGAAATCGTCGCACTCATCTCTCCCCATGCGGGTTATATGTATTCTGGTCGAGTTGCGGCTTATGGGTATAAATGGATTGAAGGCCAATCCTTTGATTCTGTAGTCGTTGTGGCTCCAAGCCATCGGGTCGATTTCCAAGGAGCTTCCATTTATGATCGAGGAGGGTTTAGGACACCCCTTGGGACTGTGCCGGTGGATACTGAACTTTCTAAGGCGATCATGGAGAGATGGAAGGGGATTAAATTTCTGCCCGAGGCTCATCGGGAGGAGCATTCCTTGGAGGTTCAGATTCCCTTTCTTCAGGTCGTATTGCCCTCTTTTAAATTGGTTCCTATCGTGATGGAACCTTACTGGAGTTGGGAAAGCTGCAAGGCCCTTGCCTCTGCGATTTCAGAAGGGGTCAAGGGAAAGAGGGTTCTCCTGGTGGCCAGCACTGACCTTTCACACTTTCATGGTTATGAGGAAGCGAGGCGTTTAGATCAGATCGTCCTGAACCACCTTGAACGATTTGATCCCGAAGGATTGTATCGAGATCTCAAAGGGGGGCGCTGTGAGGCCTGTGGAGGAGGTCCTGTTCTTACCATCCTTTTAGCCGCTAAAACCCTGGGGGCCAATCGTGCAAAAGTCCTTCAATACCTTAACTCTGGAGATGTGACCGGAGATCGAAGTCGGGTAGTAGGATATGCCTCGGCTGTCCTTTACCGGACCAAAGGAGGAGAAGCCAAGATGAAAGGAGAGAAAAAAATAGGGGTAGATTTGGGACTAAGCGAGCAGGACAAAAAGATCCTTCATCAGATTGCAAGGACCGTGATTGAAAACAAAGTCAAAGGGAAGCCTGTCCCAGAATTTAAAGTCGACTCTCCCACCTTAAAAGAGAATCGAGGGGCCTTTGTCTCTATCCATAAAAGAGGGCAATTGAGAGGGTGTATTGGCTACATTGAAGGACATGGGCCTCTTTATAAAACGGTGGAAGAGATGGCAGAGGCCGCGGCATTCCGAGATCCCAGATTTAGCCCGGTCACGGAGAAGGAATTACCCGAACTGGATATAGAAATCTCCGTATTGACTCCTCTCAAAAAGATTACGGACATCAGTGAGATCCAAGTGGGGAAGCATGGGATCTATATCAAGAAGGGATGGTTTTCAGGTCTTCTCCTTCCTCAAGTGGCTACGGAATATGGATGGGACCGACAGACTTTCTTGGAGCATACCTGCCAGAAGGCAGGCCTTCCCTCAAATGCCTGGAAGGATAAAGATACAGAGATCTATATCTTTTCAGCCGATATCTTTTAGATCATAGAGGATCGCTGGGGGAGCTCTCATTCAAGCGAGATGAGATAGAGAATGAGATAGAGAGACAGGGCCAGAAGGATCAAGAAGAGCGAACCCCCTAAGCCAAGTTTGGGAAGTTCTCCCGGATAGTTCTTCTTTTTCTCCACTAATTGAAGTTCCCTTTCTTTTAAATGGGAAGGATTGACAAATAGACTTTTCATCTTTAAGGTCACCTCTTCTCTCTTGATTCTTAAGGCCAGGGCAGGATTCCGACTCATCCAGACAAAGAAGTGAACGATCTCCATGACTTTTTGATCCATATAAGAAGCAAAGGCCATCAAAGGTTTTTCACAGAACCAGAGGATCCAGTGACCTGCTATTCGAGCAAACCAATCTGTATCTAAAGTATAGGTGGGATGTCCTAATACCATCTTTCTCAATACCCAAAATCCGAGGAAGGTGAAAAGAAACAGTTGCATATGGGAAAAAACCCTTGTGAGGGTAAAAGGAACGAACTCTACTGGATAGGGGAGTCTCTCATAGAGGATGGTGGGATAGACTCCCATGAATATGCATAGGAAGGCAAGGATGCCCATCCCTAAAAGCATAGAAATAGGGGTATTGAATGGAGAATCCTTCAATTTTGCTCTGATCGAAGGGGTGGGTTCATCCATTCCCTTTAGCCACATATTCCAAGGAAGTTTAAGTCCTGTGTGAAGAAAGGTTCCTACCGTTGCCCCTTCTAAGAGGAAATAGACAGGGATATGATGAATCCGCTCGGCCGCCTCGATGGTCATGACCTTGCTGATAAACCCATTGAACAGGGGAAACCCTGAGATCGAGAAGCCCCCAATCATATAGAGCCAAAAGGAGATAGGCATATATTTGTAAAGACCCCCAAGTTCATTGAACTTAGCCGTTCCTACTACCACGAGCACGCATCCCGCCCCCATATAGAGAAGGGCATTATAAATGATATGACAAAGGGCATGGGAGATTGCACCATTGATGGCCATTTCTGTTCCTATTCCCACTCCTGCAACCATATACCCTATTTGAGAGATGATATGGTAGGAACAGAGCCTTCTTCCATCATTTTCCAAAACGGCCAAAAAGAGGGCGAAGACGGCCTGGATAGCCCCCATCCACATGAGGAGTGGAACCCCGGAGAAGGTTCGAATGAGACAATAGATAGCCGTTTTGGTCGTATAGGCGGTCATATAAATGGATCCACTCGGAGTCGCCTCGGAATAACTATCTGAAAGCCAAGAGTGAAAAGGGGTGGTGGCTGAGTTAATGATAAACCCAAGAAGCATGAGGTTATACCCTAAATAATCTCCCCCCCATCCCCAGGGAAGGTGAACCATCTCGAGCGATCCAGTTCGGTGAACATGCATGACAATTCCAGCTAAGATGCAGGCCCCACTAAAATGATGCCACAGGGCATATCGAATGGCTGCTCCCATGGATTTTCTGGTTCCTCTGAACCAGATCAGGAACACCGGACACCAAGACATCATTTCTAAGAAGAAGAAGAGGGTAAAGAAATCCCCGGCAAAGATGGCTCCTATGGAACTCCCTACATAAACCATAGCCGCTACATGTTCCCAATTATTTTTGACTCTCAAAGCATAGAGATTCATGCAGAAGGCAGCGATGACATAAATGAAGGCAAAGATCATGCTCAGCTTATCAATCTTTACGATCAGAAGCTCATATCCCATCAATCGAACACGCCATTTTAAGAGGGCTTGAGGCCAGGGAGGGATAGGGCCGAATGTTCCAGAAGAGGTAAACCAAAGAATCGTGAGTCCGGCGATAGGAAGTAAAAGAAAATAGGTGAGTCTCACCCTTTTCCAGCGAAGGTGAGGAATCAGAAGACCACCTAAAAGGATAAGGATACCAGGATGAATCCACTCCATAGGGTCTTACCGCCTTAATTTTTTCTCATAATAATCTTCATCCTTCACAATAAAGAGACCCATCCCCTTAGCGATGAGAATCAGAAGCATGCAACCGAGAAACCCAAAGAGAGCAAAGAATTCAGGGAAATACTGAAATTGAAAATGATAATGCAATTTCTTTGAGTAGATCAACCAAAGATCTAAGACGAGACTGATTCCAAGTCCCAATCCATAGATCGTCCAAAAGAATCGTTTAGGGTAAGATCTCAACCATTTCATCTATGGGTCATCCTCCTGAAAGATTTTGAATTGCCCTCTGAACTAATGGATAAATATAAAAAAGGTTTGGAAAGAGACAAACCAGAATAGAAAGGATGGCTGTCATTCCAATAGGAATGATCAAGAAGACAAAAAAGGGTTGCTCTCGTTCGAGGCTGGGAGGAGGTTCGGAAAAGAGTTGAACCTTTGGCTCCTTTTCTTCCAAGACCTCATTTTTAGGTATTTTCTCGAAAAAGGCCGTCCGGATAATTGGGTAAAAATAGACCACATCAAGGAGAGAGGCAATAAGGATCAGGGCCAAAAAGGCCCAATAACCGGATTGAATCGCTCCAAGGCTGAGATACCACTTGCTGATAAATCCAGCGATGGGAGGAGCTCCACACATCCCTAAGGCCCCAATGGTAAAGGCGATCATGGTTAAAGGCATTAACCTCCCAATTCCAGCCATCTCGCTGATTTCTGTTTTACCCGAGGCTACGAGGATGGCCCCTGCACAAAGAAACAGGGTAATCTTCATCAATCCATGGAAAGGGATGTGGATCATAGCTCCAGTAATTCCCATGGGAGTCAGAAGCCCTACTCCAAAAATGATAAAGGAGAGCTGGCTGATGGTGGAGTAAGCGAGCCTTCTTTTTAGATTGTCTTGAGCAATGGCGAAAAGAGAGGCTCCAATCATCGTAATGGCAGCAAAAGAGGAGAGAAGAGTTCCCAAACCGAGTTGTCTCAAAAGGTCGATTCCATAAACATAACAGACAATCCTTACAATTCCAAAGACTCCCGCCTTGACGACCGCTACGGCATGGAGCAAGGCACTGACAGGGGTTGGAGCCACCATGGCCGTTGGTAGCCAGGAATGAAAAGGGATATAGGCGGCTTTCATAAAGCCAAGGATAAAGAGGACAAAAAGGATAGAGAGGGTGGAGGGGAGAAGGGGGATAGAATTGAATATTCCTTTAGGGCTAAAATCGGTGGTTCTGACCAAAGAGTAGGTCCAGGCAATGGCGGCTAAGAGAAAGACACCAGAGGTAAGAAGATAAGCCAGATATTTCCTTCCCGCAAAGAGGGCCTCCTGGGACTGCTCGTGAGCAACCAGAGGATAGGTGGAGATAGTGAGGATTTCATAAAAGACAAAGAGGGTGACCAAATTCCCAGAGAGGGCCACTCCCATGGCCCCAAGAATGGCCAGGGCAAAACAGAAATAGTATCGTGTCTGAGCATGTTCTTTGAGGGCTCTCATATATCCAATCGAATAGAGAGAGACAAGAATCCAGAGAAATGAAGCGGTGAGGGCAAAGAGAAGACCAAAGGCATCCACCCGAAATCCAAAATGGACCTGGGGTAGGATATCCTTAAAGAGGTAGGATTCAATCCTATAGCCTTGGGTGACCCAGGGGGCCATGGAAAGGACAAGGATGAACTGAATAAGGCTTGCAAGGATCGTCCACGTTTCCCGAAGGTTGGGCCTTCGGCCTGAGAGGAGGATCAGAATCGATGAAAGAGCAGGGCAGAGAAGAGCCCATGCAGGTTTTAGGGATTCAATTACAGGTTCTGTCATGGCTTCTGAAATAGTCCAAATAAAAGATTCACTCGATCAAGAATCGGCATAGGAATCTTTGCAAGCCAGAAAATGCCCATAAGGATGCACAGGGAGGATAGAATCCAGATCGGGATGAGCATCCCCATGGGAATTTCATGTTTTGAATAGGAAGAGGGTCCATGACCTTCTTCTCCTTGGGTCTTCATGTACATCGTTTCGATCACTCGCCAAAAATAGATCAGGTTGAGAAGAGAACTCAGGAGCAACACAGCAACAAAAAAGAATTGTCTGGCTTCAATGGAGGCAAGAATGATATAGAGTTTAGAGACAAAGCCCACACTCGGGGGAACCCCTATCATGGAGAGGGCAGCAATGACAAAGGCAGCGCAAGTATAGGGCATCTTTTTCCCCAATTGGTAGAACTGGTCTATATTCCACAGGTCAGCCTTATAGATGAATCCCCCTGCTACAAGAAAAAGGCACCCTTTCATCAAGGCGTGATTCAAAATATGCATCAACGCAGGATTGAGTCCTCCCCAGGGCGAAGTGGTGGAGGACATAGAAAGGCCTAAGGCCAAGATGATATAGCCCATATTGGCTACACTCGAATAGGCAAGCATCCTTTTTAAATTCCTTTGAGTGATGGCGAGAACGGAGCCAAAGAGGATGGCTATCGCAGCCAGCCAGCTCAGGATCTCCAGGATAGGGAAGAGCCTGAGGAAGTGAGGGGTAAATACAGAAAAAGCGACTCGGATAAAAGCATAGGTGGCGACTTCGATGATGATCCCCGAAAGCATCGCACTGATCTCTGAGGGGGCGAAGGCATGGGCGTCAGGAAGCCAGGTATGGAGAGGGAAGAGGGCCATCTTGATGCTTAGACCCACAAGGATAAAGGCAAAGGCTGCAATGACGACTCGATTCTTATAAAAAGGAGGAAGCAGAAGAGAGAGGTCATGCATGTTGAGGGACCCTGTGATGGCATAAAGAAATCCTATCCCGAGGAGGAAGAAACAGGCTCCAATGGATCCCAAAACGAGATAGGTAAAACTTGCCCTTAAGGCAATCTTTCCCCTCGAGGCAATAAGGGCATAGGCAGAGAGGGAGGCAATCTCAATAAAGACATACATATTAAAGATATCTCCAGTGACGATAATCCCACAAAGCCCGGTGATCAGGAGCTGGTAGATAGTATAAAAAGAGACGACCTTTTCTGGGAGTTCATGTTCGATATTCTTTTTCGAATAGAGGAGGCAGATTAAAGCAAGAAATAGGAGGATGATTAACACATAGGAATTTAAGGCATCCATCACATACTCAATGCCCCATGGGGGAACCCACCCGCCCAAGCGATAGCGAATCGGACCCCGAGTCAAAACATGCTCGAGGATAAAGAAGGAGGAAATGAATTGGAAGATAAGGGTTCCAAGAGAAATAAACCAGGCTGTTCTTCTATGGATCCATCCTGCAATCAGAATGGTGATCGCCGAAAGAAGAGATAGAACAACGATCAATAGGGGGAGATGCTCAACCAAGCTGACCATGGTGATTCATTAAGATCCGTTAAGTCTCGGGTTTCGAATTCACTCCATGAAGAGGCTCTCTGGCCGATTTCTCTATAATCTCGCTTTCCTCAATCGTTCCATACTCCTGATACATTCGAATCACAAGAGAGAGAGCAACAGCCGTAGTAGCCACAGAAACCACAATCGCCGTCAGGATCAATACATGGGGAAGGGGGTTGGCATAAAGGTAGCCTTTCTGAACGATCTGCTCATCCACAATAGGAGCCGTTCCCCCCTTGACCGCACCAAGGGAGATAAAATAAAGGAAGATGGCTGTCTGAAAGATATTGAGGCCTAAGATTTTCTTGATGAGATTATCCTTAGCCACGATTCCATAAAATCCAATCAGCATGAGAAGAATAAAGACCCAATAATTATATTTTGCAAAGATCTTGGCTAAGAACCATTCCATGAATTTTCTCTCTCTCCCTTGCCTTCTTCTTTTTCGGCTAAATCAAAAAAGATAGAGGCGATGATGGCCATGACCGTAATGCCAATTCCCATCTCAACAAAGTCCATTCCAAGGGCCCTATTCTCTTCAAAATGGGAGGTGAAAGGGATAAATCCATAGTTGAGATACTGAACCATCCCTCGACTCAGAAGGATGGCTAAAAGCCCGATCCCCCCATAAATATAGAGGCCCAAAGAGCTGAAGAAGGTGTTCACAGATTCTGGAAACCGTTTTCTTCCGCCCGCAAGTCCAAAGGCCACGACGTAGAGAATAAATGAAGAGGCAAAGACTACCCCTCCCTGGAATCCTCCTCCTGGTCCTCCAGCCCCATGGACAATCACATAAAGGGCAAAGAGTTGAATGAAAGGGATCATGACACGGGAGACGGTCTCAACGACCACATCCCTTTCTTTTTCTTTCTCACTCAAAGTCTTCCTTTCCTCCTTAAGAGCAAAATCACGGAGACTCCTGCCGTAAAGATTACGGTGGTTTCCCCTAAGGTATCATACCCCCGGTAATCGGCCAATCCATAGGTCACCATATTGGGAACGGCCGTCTCCTTTAGCCCCTTCTCTATCCACCGAACCACAAAGGCATATCGATAGACCTTCCCCTGGGTTCCTTCTTTTTTGATAAAATAATATTTTTCTTCCTTTGGGTAATAAGGTTCTTCCTTTTCGACATAGCCATTCCACTGGCCTTCGGTATGTGGGATTTTTTCGATTCGGATAATAGGAGGGAATCCTCTATCTTTAAGGTTTTGAACCAGGGAGTGAGGGAGAGTTCTTCCTTCCAATGATTCTAAATCCTTAGCGTCTATCCGGAAGAGTTCAACGTATTTAATCGTAGCCGCCTCCGGATCCCCAAAGATTGGGATGTCCTCTGCGACATAAATAAAAAGGGCACAGAGAAAAGCAATGATGATGAGGGTAAGGGCTCGAATGCCTCTCATTACTTTTCCCACCTCGTGGTCCTTGCAATCGCAGCAATTAAAAAGGCAGTGGTGGCTCCAGCTCCCACAGCCGCTTCAGTAAATCCCACATCGACGGATTGGAGCTCCACCCAGATGAGGGCCATCAGGAAACTATAGGCCCCCAATAGGATCACGGCCGCCAGTAGATCTTTAAGGTGGATCACAGAGATGGCAAGGATCACAACAAAAAAAAGGAGGATGAGATCGATAGAAACAATCATAGAATTCTTTTTACCTATTCCTCCATAAATACATGGGCGACCTTCTTTTGCATCGTCTGGTCGACTAATAGGGCATCCGCAGGTTCCTTTGCAATGGCATGGACGCAGAATTTCCCACGTTCAGGCTCTACCCAAATCGTGATGGTCCCAGGGGTGAGGGTGATCGAGTTAGCCAGTGTGACTTGAGAAAATTCTCCTCTTAATGGGGTTTCAAATTCAATGATACGGGGATCAATAGGCATCTTTGGGTGTAACACGCGATAGGCTACATCGATATTAGCCAGTACAATCTGCCATAACTCCCAGGGGATATACCGCACAAGTCGAACCGATTTTAAAAGCCTCTTTTGAGTCTTCTTCGTGACTAAAAGATCATGCGAAAGGAAGGCTACGATCAGACAAGAGATCAAACCTGAAATTAAATGAAAGGCATCGAATATTCCAGAGAGGAGGATCCAAAAAAGAGCCATGATGAAAAAAGTGAGGAGGATAGCCAATAGTCTTTCCTCTTTTCTCATTGTCTTTTCTCTCCAAGACGCCAGGGTTTGATTCCAATCTGATAGGCCGCCTTCATAAGGGCGTGGGTTGCGGTAGGGTTCGCAATGAAGATGAAAAAGATCAAGAAAACAAGTTTGGTAGGGATTAAAGGCGTCTCCACATAGTGGAAAAAGTGATAGACAAGGAGCCCAAGAATGATGAGTCCAGCACCGAGGGTATCGCATTTTCCGGTGGCATGGAGGCGGGTGTAAAAGTCTGGGAATCTCAACAGCCCAATTGATCCAACAAACGTGAAGAACAGGCCTGCTCCCAACAGGAAAGTGACCAGGATATGGATTAGGACCATAGGTTTCCCTTTTCGAGATATTTAGCAAAAACCAGGGTTCCGATAAAATTGATCATCGCATAAAGAAGGGCAATGTCAAAAAAGTAAGGCCTTTCAAAATAGTAACCCATCACCACTAACAGAGCGATGGTTTTCGTCCCGATGATGTTGACCGCTGCTGTCCGGTTAAATATCCCTGGCCCTCTTACCACTCGATAAAGACTCAGGCCGATGGCAATGGAAATGAGAATCCCTGTGGCCAAGAAAATAGAAATCATCTCTTTCCCTCAGGTTAAATAAAAACCGTGAGAAATTTAACCTTTTTATTCCTGGAAAGTCAAGTGAAATATTTCTCATGTATTGATCCTTCAATTCTCCTCTCGGGCTTATCCCCCACCTCTTCATGATGGATGACCTCGGAGTAGAGGCTTGGATTGACAGCAGAAAAAATTTTAATTAAAGTTTATCCCAAAACGAGGGGATTCTTTTTGAACTCCCTCGAGGTCAATGAAAATCATATTACAGATAAAACTTTTCATATCCAGGCATCTCACTCCTCCAAGGATTTTTATCCTCAGCTTTTTAGGGGCTATTCTCATAGGAGCCCTCCTTTTTCTGGCTCCTTTTTCCACAAAAAGAGATTCTCTTTCCTTTATAGATGCCCTTTTTACCTCCACTTCAGCTGTCTGTGTGACAGGGTTAGTCGTCATTGACCTTGGGAGGGATCTTAGCCTATGGGGACAGATCATTAGTCTTATTCTTTTTCAGTTGGGGGGGCTTGGGATTGTTACTTTCTCGACCGTCTTTTTTGTGTTGATGGGTAGGTCGATTCCTCTTAAAGAAAGAGAGATTGTCCAATCTACTTTCCTTCACTCTCCGAGAAAAGATCTGATGGTCATTCTCAAATCCATTCTTATCCTTACTTTCTTTTACGAAGCCCTTGGAACCCTCTTTCTTTTTATCCGGTTTTCTCGAGATTTCCCTTTTTCAAAGGCCTTCTTTTATGCCCTCTACCATGCCATCTCGGCCTTTAATAATTGTGGTTATTCGTTATTTCCAGATAGTTTGATCCAATACCAGGGAGACTGGATAGTCAACCTGACCGTCATGGGGTTACTTATTCTTGGGGGTATTGGATTTATTGTTCAATATGAATGGGTGGCTAAATTTAAAGGGGTACAAAGAAGGTTATCCCTTCATACTAAATTGGTTTCAATCACCACCCTTCTTCTTATTCTTTTTGGAGCCCTTTTATTTTACTTATTTGAAGAAGAGAATGTCCTGAAGCAAATCCCAACTCAAAATAAAATATGGGTATCCTTATTCCAATCCGCTACCCCAAGAACCTGTGGGTTCAACACCGTTGAGATTGGAACCCTGACCAATGCAACGATTCTTCTGATGCTGGTTTTAATGTTTATTGGTGCCTCTCCCGGATCGACGGGAGGAGGAGTGAAGACAACCAGCGCAGCCCTTCTTCTATTGATGATCTGGAATCGATTGAAAGGAAGTGAAGAGGTCAATCTCTTTAATCGTACGATTCCCAGAGAGAATGTGAGTCGGACCCTATCCATTATTTTTGCCTCCGCCTTTTCTATCTGTATCGTTACATCGTTTCTTCTCATCACGGGAGGGAATTCCCTTCCTCCCCCTGAGGCCCGTCATGTCTTTGTAGAATATCTTTTCGAAACGGTCTCGGCGTTCGCAACCGTTGGCCTTTCCATGGGGGTTACCTCCACATTGAGTGATATTCAAAAATTGGCTATCATTTTAATGATGTTCGTTGGAAGAGTAGGTCCCCTCACCTTTGCCTTTTCTCTTTCAAAGGCAATAAGAGAAAGGGGGGTGGTTTATGCTGAAGAAGGGGTCATGGTTGGATAAAAAAAGATAGTTTAAAGAGGAAAGGTTCGATGAAACGAGTGATCGTAGTTGGACTGGGGATATTTGGTTTTAATATCACTAAAGAGCTCTTTGAGAATGGAGTGGAAGTGATCGCCATTGATAAGAATAGAGAGATGATCCAGAAGATTAAAGAGTTCTCCACCAAAGCGATTCTGGCCGATGCCACTGATAAAGAACTTCTGGAATCGATCGGGATCGGGGAAGAGGATATAGCCATTGTGTCTTTCGGAGAGGATCTGGCTGCCTCAACCCTCGTCACCTTCTATCTTAAAGAAATGAAGGTCAAACGAATTATTGTTAAAGCACCCAATGAAGATCATAAACGGGTCTTAGAAAGAGTGGGGGCTTCAGAGGTCATTATCCCGGAACGAGAGATTGCAGATAAGATTGTGAAGAGCTTGATTTCACCCAATATCCTTGATTATATTCCTCTTACTGAAGATTATACGATCTGTGAACTTGCCCCTCCTTCCGATTTTATTGGAAAGACGATTGGAGAACTCCATCTAAGGAGCAGATACCATATCGAAGTGATTGCCATCCGGGAGATTCTCCCCGAAAGGATTCATTTGATCCCCAAAGCTGACTTTGTGATCAAAGATAGCGATATTTTGGTCGTCATTGGAAAGGAAAAGGATATCCAGAGAATCCGTTAAAGAAGAGAGAGGCGAAAAGAGAAATGAAAATCGTGATCATTGGCGCCGGGGAGGTAGGGTTTTATCTGGCCAAACGACTTTCATACGAGAAACACGATCTGGTCCTGGTTGATATTGATCCTGAGAAATGTGCCCGGGTTCAGGAAGCGCTGGATGTGGGGATCGTCCAGGGGAATGCTTCGAGCCAAAGCGTGTTAAAAGAAGCAGGGCTCGGGTCTTCAGATCTTTTAATTGCGGCTTCAGGAGTCGATGAAGTCAATATCCTTGCCTGTATGATAGCCTCCAAGATGGGGGTCAAGCGAAGAGTGGCCCGGGTGAGAAATCCTGAGTATTATCACCCCTCTTCTGTCTTAAAACCTGAGGATTTGGGAGTCGATCTTTTTATTCATCCAGAAGAGGAGGTGATTGAAGAGATTGGCCGGCTGTTGATGAGAGCCTCTGCCTCTGAAGTCATCGAATTTGAACAAGGAAAGATTCTACTGGTCGGGCTTAAACTCGACCCCAATTGTCCGAATCTTAACAAGGCTCTGAAGGATATCGGGACAGAAGAAGAAAGGAAAAATTTTAGAGTGGTGGCGATGCTCAAAGGCGAGAAGACGATCATTCCCACCGGAGAGGATTATTTTAATAAAAATGACCAGGTCTTTGTAATTACCAAAAGGGATTATCTTCCACAAGTTCTCGCTCTCACCGGAAAAACAGACGAGAAGCTTGAACGGATTATGATTCTTGGAGGTGGAAGGATTGGAAGGGGACTTGCAGAAAAATTAGAAAAGAAGGTCGAGGTGACTCTCATCGAGTCAAACCGTGAAAAATCAATCCAGATTGCATCCCAACTGAAGCGAACTTCCGTCTATCAGGCAGATGGAACCGAAATTGATACATTGGCTCGAGAAGGGCTTCTTAATATGGATGCCTTTGTCGCCGTTACCTCCGATGATGAGATTAACATTCTTTCATGCCTCCTCGCCAAACACCTTGGCATTCATAAAACCATTGCTTTGGTGAACAAACAGACCTACCTTCCCCTGCTTCCAGTCATTGGAATCGATTCAACGGTGAACGTTCGTATCGCCACAGGCAGTGCCATTTTGAGGTTTATCCGAAGAGGAGCCATCCTTTCTGCAGCGACCCTTCACGGAATCGATGCCGAAGCCATTGAATTTGAGATTCCAAAGTCCAATAAATTGGTAGGAAAACCCCTCAAAGATCTTGGGTTACCAAGAGGGGCCATCATTGCCGCAATTGTAAGAGGAAATGATGTGATTATCCCTTACGGAAATAGTGTGATGGAGCCTGGAGACAAAGCGATTGTGATCGTTCTCCACCAGGCCATCCCATCCATCGAGAAGAAGTTTTCATAAAAGGGAAAAAGTGAGACTTTTCAACGTCCTCTATCTTCTTTCCAGCCTCTGGCTTCTCCTCAGCGGATTCTTTCTTCTTCCCTTTGGTTTTTCCATCTATGAAAGGGATGGGCTTCATTTTCTCTATCTCTTTCAAATGATCGGGATGGGCGCGCTAAGTCTCTTACTCCGTTTTGTGACCCAGAGACCCATGGAGTTTCAGATTCGGGAAGCCTTTCTCACAGTCACCCTATGCTGGGTGAGCTTCTCCTTCTTCGGAGCTATCCCATTTATGGTTTCGGGTTATATACCGAATTTCACCGATGCCTATTTTGAAACCATGTCCGGGTTTACCACCACAGGGGCAACCATTCTTAACGATATTGAAGCGCTTCCAAAGAGCCTCCTTCTCTGGCGAAACATGACTCAATGGTTAGGAGGGATGGGGGTTATTGCTTTGGCTGTAGCCATCCTACCCTTTTTGGGAGTGGGAGGAGTTCAACTATTTAAAGCAGAGGTTCCAGGGCCCATAAAAGATAAACTTTCTCCAAGAATCAGTGAAACGGCCAAGATCCTCTGGGGAGTCTATTTTATCTTCACCTTTGCAGAGATCCTTCTTTTAAAAATAGGGGGTCTTTCCCTTTTTGATTCCATCTGTGTGACGTTTGGGACTTTAGCGACGGGAGGATATACACCGACCAATCATAGCATTGCTGACTATTCCTCTCCTTATGTCCATTATGTGATCATTCTTTTTATGTTTATTGCGGGAGGCAATTTTTCACTTCACTATTGGGCCTTGAAAGGAAGAGTCCGCTATTATCTTTCTAATCCTGAATTTCTATTTTTTCTCGGAGTGATTCTGCTGACTACTGGGCTCGTTCTTCTGGCCCGTTTATTGAGAGGAGAGGGGTTATCCGAAGAGTTATTTAGAAACTCGCTCTTTCAGATCGTCTCCATCGTGACCACGACTGGTTTTGTTACAGAAGATTATGAGAGATGGCCTTTTGTTGCCCAGATTCTCCTGCTGGCTTTAATGATGTTTGGAGGTTGTACAAGCTCCACAGGAGGGGGAATGAAACAGGTCAGGGTGATGGTCGTCTTTAAGTTTATCGGTTCTGAACTGAAAAAATTGTTTCACCCTCATGGAGTCTTTCCCATCCGAATGGGTGATCGGGCTGTCAATGAACCTTTGGTCTTAAATATCATGGGGTTCGTGGCCAGCTACATATTGGTTTTCTTCTTGAGTGTGTTGGTCATGACTGGATTGGGCCTGGATATCGATACCTCTGTGGGTGCCGTCGCAGCGACCCTTGGCAACGTAGGCCCGGGAATAGGGGGAGTGGGCCCTGTGGATAATTATTCCCATATTCCTATCCTTGGCAAGTGGGTCCTTTCTTTTTTGATGTTAGTGGGACGGTTGGAACTTTTCACTGTTCTGGTCCTCTTCACACGGACTTTCTGGCGTTAGACCGGATAAATCCTTCCTCCTCTTTCCCGAAACGATGAGGGTGATCTCTCCTTTTAATTTTTTCCCTTTGAGTTGTTCGATGAGTTGACTCCCCTTTCCCCGAAGGATCTCTTCATATCTCTTCGTGAGTTCCCGGGCGAGAACCATCTCTCGATCTCCAAGGATCTCAACCATATCGTTCAGGGTTTGGAGGAGACGATGGGGAGATTCATAAAAAATAAGGGTTTCTCGGACCTCCTTCACCTCCTCGAGAATCTCTCTTCTTCTTTTTGATTTGTGAGGGAGAAACCCCTTAAAGAGGAAGGCATCTGTGGGTAACCCTGAGGTACTAAGGGCGGTGATGATGGCCGAAGGGCCAGGAATTGGGATGACGGGGATTTCATTTTCAATTGCCAATCGAACAAGGCGGTAACCAGGATCGGAGATACCCGGAGTTCCTGCATCGGAAACCAGAGCAATTCGGTCTCCCTCCTTTAACCGAGTCATAAGCCATTGCCCTTTTTTTAACTCATTCCCTTCGAAGTAACTGGTCAGAGGGGTCTCGATTCCAAAGTGTTTGAGAAGAAGTCCGGTACGACGCGTATCTTCGGCAGCAATCAGATCTACTTCTTTAAGGGTTCGAAGGGCTCTAAGGGTGATATCCTCTAAATTCCCGATGGGGGTCGAGACCACAAAAAGGGTTCCTTTTTTAGGCTCTTTTTGGATCGAACTCACCCCTTCTTAATATCATTTCTGATCGGAGGGATCAAGAAAGGAGGGATGCTCATTCTCTATTGATGGGGGAGAGGGGAAATCCTCATGGAAAAAGGAATTCCCCTCTTTGAATGACCCTTATCCAATCTTAAAGACCATGGCTGCTCCCGTATCCCCTGCTGCACAGCCAGCCCATAGCCCGTAACCTCCTCCAAGCATAACAATCTCTTCGATCAATTCTGCAATCAACCTTCCAGCTGTGGGTCCTTGGGGGTGACCATAGATCATTGAATTCCCGTAATTGTTCATCCAATCGATATCCATCCCCATCACCCGACTCATATAAATATCATTGATTGCAAAAGGGCAATGGGTTTTGACGGCTTTTAAGTCCTTAACCGTGATCCCTGCGTCCCGTAAAGCCATCTGGGCAGCAGGAACGGGGGCTTCAGCCATGTAACCTTTTTGGGCCCTTGAAAACCCGTAAGAGAGAATCTGAATCTCGATCTTCGGGTCAGCAGAAAGCTCTCTTGCCTTATCTCGGGTGGTGATAATAAATCCACAATTTCCATCGGCAGGATGGGTTTGAGCCCCATAGCTATGGATTCCTCCTGGTTCAACAGGAGCGAGCTTAGCCAAACCTTCAGCAGTGCTTGGGATGATTCCCTCATCCTCTTCGATAAGTTTTGTCTCTTTTTTTCCCACCCTCACCTCGACCGGAAACATATACCTTTTTTGAAAGGCCCGATCATTGGCCAGGGCATCTAAGTACTGGTGATACCTTCTTAAGGTCACCCGGTCAGCATCCTCTTTGGTGGCCCCTATCTTTTTAGCCACATTCTCGGCGGTTTGAATCATTTTGAACCCTGCCCATGGATCTCGATTGAAATTATCCATCATCCAGTTCTCCGATTCGACTTCTCCCCCTGGATTGAGAGGGGCAGGCCAAACCGTATGGGGTCCGTTGGAGGTTCGATCAGACATAAGAGCATAACCGGTTTCGTAAGCCCCAATCTCGATATTGCTTGCTGCTAAATAGATGCAGGTGGTTGAGGTGGTACAGGCTTGATTGACCATCAGGGCAGGGATGTCTTTTTTCCCTTCTACCACCATGGCAGCCGCCCAGGTATGACTGTAAAACATGTGATGTTGAGCCACGGTGATCCCATAGTAAAGATAGTCGATGAACGTTGGATCAATCTTTCGCCATTTGAACCATCGATTCGCCGTCATCGCTCCAAGGACAATCGCATTTTCATTGGCGAGGCTCCCCTGCCATCGACAGAAAGGGGAGGAATAGTAACCTTTATAAGGAATGAATGCTTTTGTCAGTCTGCTCATCGTTTCCTCCTTCTTGTTAAGACTTATACCATCCCCCACCGGTCTTTTTCCCCAGTCTACCGGCTCGAACCATGGACCTCAAAAGGGTGGGGGCTGACCATTTACTTTCTTTGTTGAGTTCCCTATATAGATATTCAATGACATGGAGCGCAATATCGATCCCTGTAAGATCCATGAGTTCAAATGGACCCATCGGATAGTTTAATCCTAACTTCACGGCCTTATCAATGTCTTCCATGCTTGCGATCCCTTCCTCTGCCATCTTGATGGCTTCAATGAAGTGGGGCATCAATAACCGATTGACAATAAAACCAGGGGTATCCTTTTTGACCTCCACCGGCTCTTTACCAAATTTTCTGGCCATCTCCATTACCACCTTTACCGTTTCTTCACTGGTATGATATCCGTGAATCACCTCCACAAGCCTCATGAGAGGAGCGGGATTGAAAAAATGCATTCCAGCCACTTTTTCGGGTCGCTTGGTGGCCATAGAAATTTCCGTAACAGACATGGAAGAAGTATTGGTCGTCAGAATGACATGGGGACGGGTCAACTCATCCAGTTGTCGAAAGACACTCTTCTTGAGCTCCAGATCCTCAAAGATGGCCTCAATGACAAAATCCACCTCTTTCAGGTCTTCCATTCGAGTCGTCCCTTTGATCCGAAGAAGGACCTCTTTCTTCTGACTCTCGGTCATCTTCCCTTTCTCCACACTCTTCATCAGGAACTTTTCGATCGCCTTGAGCCCATTTTCTACAAAACGTTCCTCTATATCCCGCATGATGACCTCAAAACCGGATTGGGCAGCCACCTGTGCAATGCCATTGCCCATCGTCCCTGCTCCCAAAACACCTATCTTTTTAATTTCCATCGATTCTCCCTCCTCTCTGTCTCCCTCCTCATTTTTTAGAGCTCTCTCTTTCTCTCTAAAAATGACTCAGAGAGACCTGTTAAATTTTTCACATAAATTATTATATTTTGATTTCAATGTCAAATTTTTCCCTTAAAATTTCTCCCTTCTCCAAAAGAGACCTCTAAAAAAGTATTTAAAACGAGTTTTATAGACTGGGGAAGTGGGCTGGAGAGGCATTCGAAGGGTTTGGAACCCTACCTCCCCAGTCTTT
>JBBIMX010000006.1:0-5614 GCA_037444165.1 Deltaproteobacteria bacterium
ATCTCTTATTCTCTCGCGACCACTACCGATCTGATTGCTATCGAGGCAGGGTTAAAAGGACCCAGAAATACGACAGCCACCGTCTGTTCCTCGAGCTCCGTCTCCATCGGAGTGGCCTACGAGATGATTCAGATGGGTCTGGCAGAGGTGATGGTGACGGGGGGAAGTGATTCCCTCTGTGAAGTCTCCTTTAGTGGATTCAATAGACTAAAATTGATCGACCCTGAAAGTTGCAAGCCTTTTGATAAAAGGAGAAAGGGACTTATCCTCGGAGAAGGGGCAGGGATCTTGATCCTCGAAGATTTGGAGCATGCATTGAGAAGAGGAGCACCTATTCGAGCAGAACTGCTGGGCTATGGAATCTGTGCCGATGCTTATCACTTGACGGCTCCGGAACCCAATGGGGAAGGGGTAGAGCGAGTGATCCGTTCGGCCTTGGCCCATGCGGGTCTCTCTCCAGAAGAAGTGGATACGATCAATGCTCATGGCACGGCCACCCCTTTCAACGACCTCTCGGAGACCAGAGGAATTAAGAGGGTATTTGGAGAGAGGGCAAAGGAGATCCCGATCAGCGGGATCAAATCCATGATAGGTCACTGTTTAGGGTCTGCTGGAGGAATCGAAGCCGTGGCAACGGTATTGACCATAGAGAGGGGGGTCATCCCTCCTACGATTCATTATGAGGTTCCAGATCCTCTTTGCGATTTGAACTATGTTCCGAATCAATCCATAAAAAGGGAGGTCCGGATAGCCCTCTCAAACTCCTTTGCCTTTGGGGGTAACAATGCCTGCCTGGTATTTGGGAAATATATTTCGAATGGGAAGAGGAGTTTTATATGACAGACAAAGAGGATGAACGGGTCCTCATTACCGGTTTAGGGATTGTGTCCTCTGTCGGAATTGGTCGAGAAGAGTTCTGGAGGAACTGTCTCTTGGGGATTTCTGGGATTAAACCCATTCAACGGTTTGAGACGAGCTCCTACCGGTCTCAATTAGGGGCCGAACTTCCAGAGATCGATTTTAAGCAGTGGATCAAACCCTCCAATCTCAGAAGGATGGATCGAATTGGAAAGATCATGGTTTCAGCAGTGAAATTGGCCCTTGAGGATTCGGGAATGGATCTGTCCAGAGAAGATCCAAATCGGATAGGTATTGCTATCGGAACCGGACTCGGAAGTTCGAATACAGTGGATCTATTTTTTCGATCCCTGCTCAAGGAAGGCCCGACAGGGGCTCAGCCCCTTCTATTTCAGACTGCCGTTCCAAATGCCATCACCAGTCATTGTGCCATCGAATTCGGGATCAGAGGAATCAACCTGACTTTCTCTCATAAAGAGGTCTCTTCGGAGATGGCTATAGCCTTCGCCTATCAACAACTCAAAAAGGGAAGGGTTGATATGATGTTCGCAGGGGGAGGGGATGAATTGAGCGAACCCCTTTACCATGTTTACTCCAGATTGGGGGCTATCTCCCCTAAGAGGGGAGAAGGGGAGGAAGGGATGAGACCCTTTGACCGAAAGAGAAATGGGATAGTCTTGGGAGAGGGAGGGGGAATCCTTGTGCTTGAAAGATGGGGTCATGCGAAGAAGAGGGGGGCAAGGATTTATGGAGAAATTTGTGGAGTGGGTTGTTCAGGAAGTACTGATGGAGTCCTTCGATATGATCTTAAAGGAGACTCGATTGCCCGAGCGATGGTTCTGGCGGCGAATGATCTTGAGCAGGTAGATTATATCTCTGCGGCGGCCAACTCCACCCCTGAGCTTGACCGTGCTGAAAGCCTTGCGATCCAGAAAGTGTTCGGGGAGAGAGTAAGAGGGATCTCCATCAGTAGCCTTAAATCAATGATCGGAGAATTTGATGGGGCTGGAGGGCTGAGGGCCTGTGCCCTGGCCTTAACCCTTTTTCACAAAATAATTCCTCCCACTCTCGGAACCGTGGATCTTGACCCGCTATGCGAATTGAACGTCATCTTAGAAAAACCGCAGAAGAGGGAGATTCGATCCGCCTTGCTCAACGGATGTTCAAACGGAGGTTCGAATCTCTCTCTCTGGTTCAAATCGTGGTCTTAGAATCATACCTCTGAAATGGATTTTTAGTCGACTCAAAAAGAGAGGGGTGTTATACTCGTTTTCGGATGAGCGAGTTCGATGTCATTATTATTGGCGCTGGAGTGGGTGGGCTTACTTGTGGTTCTCTCCTCAGTCAGAAGGGACTAAAAATTTTAATTGTGGAGAAAAATAAAAAAGTGGGAGGATGTTGTTCCTCTTTTGAGAGGGAGGGTTTTTCCTTCGATCTCTCCGTTCAATCTTTGGGGGAATGCCAGAGAGGAGGAAGGGTCTGGAAACTCTTGGAGAGGTTAGATCTTTTAGATCAGATTCAATTCATCCCTCTTGAGCCGGCAAGGGAGTATTATTTTCCCGAACGGAGGATCCTTCAATCTTCCAGCCTCGAGAGGCATATCGAAAACCTCTCCAGGCTATATCCCGATGAGAGAAGGGGGATTGAAGCCGTTTATCGAACTTTGGATGAGATTTACAGGGAGCTCTCTGAGATTCCTTCTTCAGTGGATTGGTTCGACCCCTCATCGTTTTGTCTTCGTTTTCCAACCCTCTCGAAATATAAGTGGAAAACCTATCAGGATTTGTTAGATGAATGGATCTCCCATCCCTTCCTCAAGACCCTGCTCTCGATTCGTACCTCTTACGGTCTCCTCCCCCCAGAGGAGATCTCCGTGATAGGAATGGCGGGTATAGAGATGTCTTATTTTCGTTATGGCGTCTCCTGTATCGAGGGGAAGGTGGAGAAGTTCCCTCTCCTATTAGAAAAGGCCTTCCTTCAGAATGGAGGAAAGATCCTTAAAGAACATGAGGTCGAACAGATTCTTTTCTCAGATAGGAGGGCCGTCGGGATAAGATGCAAAGGTGGGGAGGAAATTTCTGCAAGGGCGATCGTTTCAAATATCGATGCCTCTCATACCTTCTTCCACCTCGTAGGTGAGGATCGGCTTCCAAGCGGTTTTCTTTCGAAACTGAAAGGGATGAGACCCTCTTTTTCTTATTTTATTCTTTATTTGGGAATAGACGGAGGATTAGAGGAGTTACCCGTATCGAATAACGAGATCTTTTTTGATTCTCAACTTTCAAGGGACTATCAGTTTCTCTATCAAAATCGGATTTCTGAGCATCCCTCTTACTATCTTCTTGCCCCTTCGAAAGTTAATCCATCCCACTCACCAAAAGGAACAAGCACGCTCTGCCTTAGTCTCAAGGTTCCTTATCATCTTGATTCCAATTGGGATCAAGGACTCAGCGAGCGGCTCTCTCAGTATCTTATCACGAAGGCCTCCTTACTTATTCCAGATCTAAAGAAGAGGATTCTTATCCAGGCAGAGACGACTCCTAAAACCATTGAGCAATGGACCCGAAATCGATGGGGAGCCGCTTATGGATGGGCTTTGATCCCCAATCAATCTGGGATCTATCGGCTATCGAGAAACACCCCATTTGAGAATCTCTTTCTTTCTGGGCACTGGACCTCTCCAGGGGGAGGGATTGCGGGGGTCGTTGCTTCCGGGGAGTTCACTGCGAATAGGGTTTTAGAAAAATTCGAGAGAGGAGAATTTTGAGATGGGCCCTAAAATTTATTTTTTTGTCCTCTGGTTTTTCATCGCTTCTCTTTTCCTCTGGGGATGTCCAAAAAAAGTGGAGAGGGTTCCGGAGAAGCCTCGTTTTGTAAACCCTCTTTATCAATTCTTAGAGCACTTTTCTTCCGTCGAAACACTCCAGGCAAGGACTTCCATCCGGATTGATACTATCCGGGATGGGGAGGAGATGAATTTGATTCTCAACGGTTTCCTCCTCTATCAAAAACCCGATAAACTCCGGCTCCTTGGTTATCATCTCTTGGGAATGGGAGTTTTTGATGCCCTCTATCGAGAGGGAGAGTTCTTCCTTCTGATTCCTCCACAAAAAAAGGCCTATCGAGGAGAGATTTCAAGGTTGGAGGATTTCCTTCAGAAGGCAAGAGAGATCCGGGTCTCCTCGGAGAAGGTCGGACAAGGTGAGATTCCTGATCGAATCTGGATTGAATGGCCTGAAAAGGAGACCCGTATAGAGCTGAGATTAAAAGAGGTCGTTCTGAACCCGTTGCTTTCAGAAGATGCCTTCCAGTGGGTCGTTCCGGAAGGGGTGGAGGTTCGTTCCATTGAGAGATTGATCAAAGGAAAGAGGAGATGAAAGTTGCCATTATTGTTCCCCGATGGCCTAAAGAGAGTTTCTGGGATGTGATTACCTTTAAATTTCCTCTCCTCTCCACTTCCTTGCTGGCCAGTCTCACCCCTTCTCCTCATGAGGTAAAGATCGTCGATGAAAGTCTCTCCGAAATCGATTTCGAGGAGGAGGTCGATTTAGTGGCCATCACTGCAATTACTCCTCTGGCCCGAAGGGCTTATGAGATTGGAGATCGATTTAGGGAAAGGGGTGTGAAGGTGGTGATCGGAGGGGTTCATGCCACCTGGCTTCCCCATGAGGCCAAGGCTCATGCCGATGCAGTGGCGATTGGAGAGGCTGATGAAACCTGGCCCCAGATTCTCAGGGATGCTCAAAAAGGAGAGCTAAAACCTTTCTACCGTCAAGAAGAAAGAACGAATCTCGCACGACTTCCCATTCCAAGAAGAGACCTTCTGCCTCGGAAAGGTTACCTCTTCCATAATTTGATTCAAACCACCCGAGGGTGTCCTTATGATTGTGAGTTCTGTTCGGTAACGGCCCTTCACGGAATGACCTATCGGATGAGACCCATCGAAGAGGTGGAAAAGGAGATTCAGTCCCTGGAGCATTCGAAGGCCTATATCTTCTTTGTGGATGACAATATTGTCGGGAATCTTGCCTATGCCAAAGCCCTTCTCACCATGCTTTCCCATTATCGATTGCGGTGGGTGAGTCAGGGACCCATCCATATTTCGGAAAATGAAGAGATCCTTTCCCTTCTTGCCAAGGCTGGATGTCATGGCCTTTTTATTGGATTTGAAAGCTTAAGGGAAGAGAATCTTCGCCTTATGGGTAAGAGGATAAATCGAATCAAGACCTATGAGGAAGCCATACGGAGACTTCACGAGTCTGGGATTGGAGTCTACGGCTCTTTCGTTTTTGGTTACGACTATGACGACCCATCCGTTTTTGATGAGTTTTTGGAGTTTGCCGAACGAAACAGGATCGAAGGGGCCTTCCTTCCCATCCTTACCCCTTTCCCCGGGACACGGATTTATAAACGATTAAAAGAAGAGGGAAGGATCCTTACAGAGGATTGGTCGAAATATGATATGGCCACTGTGGTCTTTCGGCCCAGACGAATGACTCGGGAAGAACTCCAGGAGGGTTTCTGGAAGGTGAATCGGTCCTTCTATTGTATCCCTTCGATATTTAAACGACTCTTCCATCCCTTCCATTTCAATCGGCGTCTGATCATCTTCGGCCCGATGAATTTTGGTCTCTGGCAGGCCGTCAAAAAATCCGAAAGATATTTCAGGAAATGGGATCACACTCTCGCTGAGAGTCCCCTATGAAAAATCACACACCCTTTTGGCAGCGGTTACAAATTCCTTCTATGACCACTG
>JBBIMX010000006.1:5628-59302 GCA_037444165.1 Deltaproteobacteria bacterium
TTCTTTTGGGCTGTCTAACTGGTCGTATTTTTTATGGTAAAAGTCGATCATGGCGCCACATTCTATACAACGAAAATGATGGTGTCGTTCGGTATTTGGATCAAATCTTCTTACGTCCCCAGAACCCTCAACGATTTGGATGAGGCCTAATTCTGCAAAAGTGAGAAGGGTTCTGTTCACCGTATCAAAAGAGATGTTAGGGAGTATCCCCTTTACCGTTTTATAAATGGATTCGGCAGAAGGATGGTCGGAGGAATTTAAGACTTCCTTATAGATGGCCATCCGTTGTGGCGTAATTTTTAAACCAGAGGCTTTGCACTTCTTTACCAGATCATCCAAATTTCTCTTTCCCATTGACTTTTTCATTTTGATATTTTACTAATTAGTAATAATTATTATTTCGTTAGATATCTGATTAAAGTTTAGCATGTTGAAGGTTTGATTACAAGTCTGAACAACCCAATTTAAGGAGGTGGGTTATGGAAGAAAAGAGTGGAAATATAAAAAAGAGATGGATTACCGATTGGTGGCCCAATCGACTCAATCTGAAGGTTTTGAGGCAGAACTGTTCCCATTCTAATCCCTATGGGACGGATTACCACTATCCGAAAGAGTTTGAGAGTTTGAATCTTTCTGAAGTCAAAAGAGACCTGAAGGAACTTATGACCAATTCACAGGATTGGTGGCCTGCTGACTTTGGTCATTACGGACCATTATTTATCCGTTTGGCCTGGCACAGTGCTGGAAGTTACAGGATTTATGATGGACGTGGTGGAGCAAGAACAGGGGATCTTCGTTTTCCTCCAAGAATTGACTGGCCAGATAACATTAGCCTGGATAAGGCCATTCGTCTTCTCTGGCCTATCAAACAAAAATATGGTCGCAAGCTTTCCTGGGCGGATCTGATTATTTTGGCCGGCAATGTGGCTCTGGAATCGATGGGGGTTAAGACCATTGGTTTTGGAGGTGGAAGAGAAGATATATGGGAGCCCGATGAAGGCACGGACTGGGGTCCTGAGCAAGAGATGCTCTCTGGGAAAGGACGCTTCAAAGAAGGGGAGCTCGAAAAACCCTTTGCAGCTACAGAGATGGGTTTGATTTATGTAAACCCGGAAGGTCCGGAAGGGAATCCTGACCCGGTGGCTTCGGCCAAACAGATTCGAGAGGCCTTCACCCGTATGGGGATGAATGATGAGGAGACAGTGGCTTTAGTGGCGGGTGGACATGCCTTTGGAAAGTGTCATGGTGCCTCCCCGGATACATACGTAGGCCCTGATCCTGATTCCTCTCCTGTGGAACAGCAAGGTCTTGGATGGAAAAGTAGCTACAAAAGTGGGAAGGGCCCGGATACCTTTACTTCTGGTTTCGAACTTACCTGGTCCTCCACCCCTACGAAATTTGGCATCACCTACCTTCAATTTTTATTTCATTATGAATGGGAATTGACCAAAAGCCCTGCGGGGAAGCATCAGTGGGTAGCAAAAAATGCCCCCGCTTTCATTCCAGATGCCCATGACCCTAACAAAAAACATCCACCCATGATGCTTACGGCTGATCTGGCCTTCAGATTTGATCCAGAATATTCTCGCATTGCAAGGCGTTTTCTTCAGAATCCAAAGGAATTTGAAGAGGCCTTTGCAAAGGCTTGGTTTAAACTCGTTCATCGTGATCTGGGTCCTCGGGATTGCTATTTTGGACCCGAAGTTCCTGATCAAATCTTTATCTGGCAGGATCCCTTGCCAAAACGGGACTACGAATTGATCGATGAAACGGATATTCAATGGCTCAAAGAGAAAATTTTGGCTTCGGGGTTAAGTGTTTCCCAATTGGTTTATACTGCCTGGTCTTCAGCTTCCACTTATCGTGATTCGGACAGACGGGGTGGCGCCAATGGCGCTCGAATTCGTCTTTTACCTCAAAAAGACTGGGAGGTCAATCATCCCGAAGAGTTAGCTAAAATTCTCTCTATCTATGAAAAGATTCAGCAAGAATTTAATGCTAAGCAGAGAAATGGGAAGAAAGTTTCTATCGCAGATTTGATCGTTCTTGGAGGATGCGCCGCTATTGAACTTGCAGCCAAAAAAGCGGGATACGAGGTCACCGTTCCCTTTACACCTGGAAGAGTGGATGCAACCCAGGAGCAAACGGATATCGCCTTTTATTCTGCTATGGAACCCTTAGCGGATGGATTCAGAAATTATCTCAAGGATTCAGGAAGATACCTTCCAGAATACCTGTTGGTGGATAAGGCACAGCTTCTTTGTCTTACGGTTCCCGAATTGACCGTTCTGGTAGGAGGGCTCAGGGTATTGGGAGCGACTTATCGTTATTCTAAAGCAGGTGTATTGACGGAAACCCCTGGCATCCTGACCAATGATTTTTTTGTGAATCTTTTGGATATGGGAATAGAATGGCAACCCGCTGACGGCCACTCCTATCTCTTCAAGGGCTATAACAGAAAAACAGGCGAAATGAAATGGACCGCGACAAGGGTGGATTTGATTGTTGGACATCACAATGAATTGAGAGCCGTTGCGGAAGTATACGGGGCCTCCGATGGCAGAGAAAAATTCATAAAAGATTTCCTAAAAGCCTGGGATAAGGTCATGACCCTCGACCGCTTTGACCTGAAGGGGAAAAGAGAGTCATTTTAATCAAGGAGGGAGTTATGCCAACCATATTTTTTTATGGTCCAAAACTGGAAAAGGAGAAGAGAAAGGAGATGATCAGAGCGTTTACTGAAACGGCAAGCCGGCTCACGGGGATAGAGAAATCTGCTTTTGTAGTTTATTTAAGGGAGTCCACTCCAGAGGAGGTTGGAGTAGGGGGGGAACTCCTCGAGGATGTCCTAAAGAGAAGGGGTTAACCTTTGAAGATGGAAAAAATCTTTTAATCGTTGAAGGAGGGGCTTCTTGATTTTGACTTTAAGATAGAGATCTCCACTCTCTCCTCCATTTCTTCCTTCTTCTCCCATTCCTTTTAGTCTAATCTTTTGACCTTCCTTCACCCCGGGAGGAATGGTGAGGATAAGTTCTTTTGCTCTCTTGCGATGAAAGAATTTACCCTTCCCCCCTTCCATAGCCTGTTGGGGGGTGAGAAAGATAACCCCTTCGATGTCTTTTCCCCTAATGGGGTTTTTTAAACCAAAGGTTTTCCTCAAAACATAACGAAGGAATTTCCCTATAAGTCCGGGGAAGATTCCAGAAGAAATCGGGATTTCCCGGGCTCTTCCTTCTCCAAAATCCGTACCGAAAAAGATAAATCCTCTTCCGAGAAATCCTGGTCTTCGGATTTCAAAACTTCGATATCCCTTCCCATTGAACTCCCGGAAGATCTCTTCAAATCCTCTTAACCCAAAATTTCTGGCCATTTCCTCAAAAATCTGGAAGATATCGGAGTCTTTAAAAATATCCTCCTCCGAATAGCCCTGTCTGAATCGCTCATAACCATAAGAACCGTACTGTTCCTTTAGGAGGTCATAATCTCTTCTCTTTTTGGGGTCAGAAAGGACGGCATAGGCCTCATTAATTTCCTTCATCCATTCTACTGCATTAGGATTCTCCTTATTTCTGTCGGGATGGTAACGAAAGGCAAGTTTCCGATAGGCCTCTTTGATCTCCTGAGGAGTTGAATTTCGGCTAACCCCAAGAATCTCATAATAGTCTTTTTGGCGTTTCTTCATCCCTTTAACTTTTGGCCTTTATGAAGTAATCCCTCACTCAGAGATAGGGAATAGGCCCTTAAGTGAGGGAATACTTTTTAATAATATTAATGTCGATTTATAAAAGAATCCAGTTTTAAAGTTCAAGATAATTCTCTAAGGAGATTGAGATCGAGAAGTTTGAGTGAGTGAAAGATTGTCAAAAAAATTTACACTTTTCCGAGATACATAGATTCTTTGGGGAGCTTTTTAACTATTTGTTGTTTCTAATTATTTTGAATTAGTTTTAATAATATATCTCTTTTTATTTTTGCTGTCAGATTTCTTTACAAACTTTAAATTATTAAAACCTTTTAAAAAAAATTTTTTAGAGAGAATAAAACAAAAAAAACAAATAGAATTAGATAGTTAATTACCAAATGGACTTATCGCCTCTTTTAGTGAAAAATGGCATTATTTTTGCTCTGAGAATAGAGTATTTTTATTTTTAAGCAAGAGGATTAGCCATGATAGCTTATGAATTTTATATTCGTGACCCTAAAAAGGGGGACAGGCTCATTGGAATCCTTCCTGAACGAAGAAAAGATTCATCAAGAATTACCGAAAAATCGATCATTCATTGGGTGGAGAATATTTTAGGAAGAAGTATAAATGGGGAAGAGGTTTATTATATCAAAGTAAGAATCGATGAAGATTCCGGGGATATTTTAAAACTCGATCAATCCTCATTTAATCAAAATTAAAATTTCATTTTAGATTAAAAATTACGAGGGCAGGGTTTTGAGGTTTTACCTGCCTTTTATTTTTAACCGTTTAAGATTTAAAGAGCATTTCTTAAGGGAATAGATTTTGATGGACTTCTTTTAACCGTTCCGGAATCGAGACGCCATAAGGACAGCGCGAAAGACACTGTTCACAGAAGGTGCAGCTTTCTCCTTTTACAGAAAGGTTGCGATATTGTTCTTCAGCCCAGGATTTCATCCCATATTGAAAGGCATAGGCTTCGAGGCGGAAAATATCCGGGATGGGAATTCCTTCGGGGCAAGGGAGGCAGTACCCACAATTTCTGCAGAATCCTTTTCCGATTCCTCCTACCCAATCCATGAGGTTTCGAATCTCTTCGGGAGCGAGAGCCCTTGGGTTTTTACTTACAGAGACATTTTCTTTTAGTTCATTTAGATTGGTCATCCCTGGGATCGCACAGGTGAGATGGGGATTGGTAAGGATATAACGAAGAGAGATTTGAGCGGAACTCTCTCCCTTAAAAAGCTTCTTATTCCATCCTTTCCCCTCTCCCAGCTTTCCTCCCGCAAGAGGCTTCATTGCAATTAATCCAACCCCGTTTCGTGATGCAAAGGGAATGAGATCTGAGGTAAGACGGTCCTCATCAATGGGACTGTAGGCAATCATGAGAGCAGAGAAATATCCAGACTCGATTGCCTTTCTCATGATAGAAAGAGAATGATGAATGCTGATCCCAATTTCTCTGAGTTTCCCTTCTTTTTGAGCCTTCTGCAGCGCCATGAGGCCACCTTCTTTAAATAGCCTTTCATATTCTGATTCCCGAACATCGTGGAATAGCACTAAATCAATATAATCTGTTCTTAACCTTTGAAGAGACCGCTCGAGTTTTTTTGAAACCCCGTAGCTATCTCTCTCATCAATTTTTGTTGAGAGATAAAACTCCTTTCTTCTTTTCCTTAAAGCATGTCCTATCTTCTCTTCACTATCCCCATAACAATCCGCCGTATCGATAAAGTTGATGCCAAGATCCAGGGCCTGGTTGAGAAGGAGGTTACATTCTTTCTGAGAGATTTTTGGCAATTTGATAGCCCCGAATCCAATGGTTGAGATTTTCCATCCTGTTCTACCAAGGATTCTTTTCTCCATAACCATTTTTAAATAATCTTAAGATATCAGGGCCTTTTTTACCAACTCCTAATCTTTAAGCTCAGGGTGGAATAATTGTTTAGGACGGAAATGGGTATGGATGCGCTGAGGGGAGGTTTAGGGTTCCAAACCCTTCGAATGCGGGCATTGAGAAGTTAATTGGCTAACTATAAAACTCGTTTTAAATACTTTTTCAGAGGTCTCGTAAAAAAGACTTGACAGCTTGATGGAGTTATAGTAAAGTTATTTTAAAGTTATTATTTAGCTAAATTATAGCTTTTTTAAGGATGCCAAGAAAAAAGGAATATAAGGCTCTTTCTCCTCCTTCGGTTGGCTTGCCCAATAAGTCTAAGTTCGAGGTCTACGGGGAGGAGATGATCGAGAAGGAAGTGAAGCAGAGTGGAAATAGTGGGCGAGTCTATCTGCCTCCAGAATGGGTGGGGAAAAGGGTCAAAATCATTCGAATAGATTAAAACCTATGGGGAAGGGATTCCGCATTCGCAAGATTAGAGCAGAAGATGTTTCTGCGATTGTTTCCATTCAGGAAGCCATCCTGAAGAAAAAAGTCTCAAAAAAATGGATTCAGATGGTAAGGGACCATTTCAAAAAACAACAGGGAGTCGGATTTGTGGCTATCAAGGATGGTGAGATCGTAGGGTTTATCATTGGAGAGATAAAAGGGGAAGGATTTGGTCTTGAGCAGAGCGGATGGATTGAGGTCGTAGGAGTTCATCCACGCCAGATGGGGATAGGAATTGGTCGCCTCTTAGCCGAAAAACTCTTTTCCTTTTTTAAAAAGAAAGCAATACACGATATTCACACGTCTGTCCGCTGGGATGCCGGGGATATGCTTTCTTTTTTCAAGGCTATAGGATTTGACCGTTCTCCTTTTATTAATCTTAGAAAACATTTGGATTAACCCTTTTTGAGGAGATGTCCTTTCTTATAATATATTGAAATAATTCAGAATTTTTTATTAAAAAAGAATCGAAGAAAAAATTTTAAAAACCGATCCATTTTTTTCTTGAGAAGAGCCTTTATTTATTATATAAATCAAGTGTAAATATTCACAAGTAAATCAAGGGAGAGTATAACCATGAGATATGCAGAGACGGGTTTTAATTTAGAGATTGACCTTTCAAAGGGGAATATTGAGAGAGTGGCTACGGATCCTAAAGAAACGGAACTTTATCTTGGAGGCCTCGGAACCAATGCCAAGATTTTATGGGATAGGGTTTCCCCCGAGACAGAGCCTTTTTCACCGGAGAATCTCCTGATATTTAGCAGTGGACTTTTAGGTGGAACCCCTGTGCCAGGAGCTAATCGAACCATTATTTCCTCTATTTCTCCTCAAACTCTTTTAATGGCCTTCTCGATGGTAGGTGGGTTCTGGGCGCCCGAGTTGAAGTATGCGGGTTATGATAAAGTCATCATTCGTGGGAAATCTCCTGATTGGGTCTATCTGTGGATCAACAATGATAAGGTGGAGATACGGGATGCGACTCACCTGCAGGGGAAGAGCACCTATGAGACAGCCGAACAAATAAAAGAGGAATTAAAGGAACCCAGGGCTCAGGTCATGTCGATCGGGCTGGCGGGTGAAAACAGGGTCTATTTCGCTTCCATTGAAACCCATCGGGGGAGTGCCAGTCGATTGGGACTGGGCGCGATCATGGGAAGCAAAAAATTAAAGGCGATCGCCGTTCGTGGAACCAAAGACGTAAAGGTTGCAAAACCCGCTGAATTAGTGGAGGCATGCAATGAGATCCTAAGATACATCCAACATCGATTAAATAATCCCCTTCCAGGAGTTCCTCCCATTTTAGCTCGAATTGGCTCTCCTCAAGAGATGGCCCTTCACGATGAGGAATGGCACACCATCAGTTTTGCCTGGGGACATGCTCGACATCGAAGAAAAGGTTTCTGGAATAAGGAAGTAGAGAAGATGTGGACGGATGCCCTCGAGAGGGCACGAAAGCGGTTAATCAGTTGTTATAACTGCCCGGTACGATGCGCCGGGATCATTCACCTTCCAGGACATCCCCCCTACATCATGAAATGTTTCTCAAAACTTACCTATACAATGGCCGCTATGGTCGATGATCTTGAATTTGGTCTAAAGATTGCTGCCAGGGCTCAGCATTATGGAGTGGATGGGTTTACCACCCCTCAGGTATTGGCCTTTGCCCTCGAGCTTTACGAGGCCGGGATTTTGACGGATGAAGATCTTTCGGGGATGCCAGAGGATATCGAAGGAAGGTTCAACTGGCTTCTGGATCGAATTGTAAGAAGGGAAGGGATCGGAGATGTATTGGCAGATGGCGTCTATTGGGCTGCCCGAAAGATTGGAAAGGGTGCCGAGGCTTACGATCACAATACGATCAAGAAACATGAACAGGTCCCGATTAAATTGGGGGTGACCAATCCCATCTATTATCTGATGTGGTCCACAGGTGAAAAGATCAATATTACTCAGATCGAAGGACAGATTCCCCAGGCCCCATTTTCAACTCGGGAGGAGAGAGAGGAGTTTGTGAAGGACTGGATCCATATTCCGACAGGAAAAGAGGAAAAGTTTAAACGATTTATTTTAGATTGGGGGGAACCGGGAACTGCTTTTCCTTACTATCCCTCGATTGATGTCGCCTGTGAACTCGTGGACTGGCAGGAGATCATGCACTATATTGATGACTCCCTTGGAATCTGTGCAGGGCTCTCCTCCTTTCCTATTAAACCTCCTTATCACATCCATAATTTACCCTTTATCATCTCCTACGCTGCCGGCTTAGAGATGGATGAAGAAAAACTATGGACCATTGCCAGTCGGAATCGAAATCTGGTCCGAGCGATTAATATCTTAAGGGGATTAAAGAAGGAAGATGAACGTCCCCCGGAGGATCACTGGAAGAAGAGGTTCCCTGAATATGAGGCCAAGCTTCTGGAGGAGTATTATCGATTTAAGGGATGGGATGAAAGGGGGATTCCCACGAAAGTCACGCTCCAAAAATTAGGTTTGGACTATGTCCGTGAAGAGTTCATTCGAAGGGGAATCATCGGAGGTTCCGGAGAGTCTTCATAGCGTTCCTATGAAATCCTATCAGAAGGGTGAACGACGGCGATGAGTGAGAAAAACGAAAAGAAGAAAAGGAAGGTGAAGGTGATCAAGATAGATGTAGACAAATGCAATGGGTGTCGGGCCTGTGAGGTGATCTGCTCTGCTTTTCATGCCCAGCCTAAATATGGAAGTAATAATCCTTCCAGATCTCGAATCCAAGTCCATTTTGACCCCTTAAAGAACATCTATCTCCCGGTGTATGCGAGTGAGTATACTCCGGCCGAATGCGCGGGGAGAAACCAATATATCATGGATGGGAAGGAATATATTGAATGTGCCTTCTGCGGGGCCTCCTGCCCTTCCAGAGATCTCTTCAAAGAGCCCGATTCCAAACTTCCCCTCAAATGTGATATGTGTGAAGAGGAACCTCCTCTTTCCGAACCCATGTGTGTCCAGTGGTGCTTGAACGATGCCCTTGTGTATGAAGAGAGGGAGGAGGAGGTCGAAGAGGAGGAAGAACTCAAGGAACTGGAGACCGGATTGGAATCCCTGATCGATAAGTACGGGAGACAGAAGGTGATCGATACCATGGCCCGAATGGTTCAGAAAGAATAGTCTTTCCCTTTCATTGAAGAGAGAGGTGGAGTGAATTTAGAAAGAAGAGGATAGGAAAAGAGAATGGAGACCATTCCCCTAACCCCCTATAAAGTGGTCATCGATGGGATTAAGGAAGCAGGAGGAGAAGCTCTCAAATTCTGCTACCAATGTGGAAAGTGTGATGCGGTTTGTCCCTGGAATCGCGTCAGAAAATTTTTTATTCGGCAGTTGATGCATCAGGGTCAACTCGGTCTGGTTCCTTTTGAGTCTGAGGACCTCTGGCTCTGTACGACCTGTCGAAACTGTGTTCAGCAATGCCCCCGAGGAGTAAAGATCATCGAGGTAATGAGGGCGATGCGAAGAATCTTGGTTCCCGATGGCGTCGTCCCTGCAAGTATTCCAAACCTTCGAAGTGTGATGACCAGCATTGCCAGTGTGGGAAATCCCTTTCGACAGGAGAAGGATCGGGCCGAGTGGGCCGAAGCTCTTTCGATAAAGGCCTTCACCGAAGCAACGGATCTTCTCTATTTCCCGTGTTGCTATCCCAGCTATGAACCCCGATTAAAGAAGGTCGCTCAGGCTACTGCCGAACTCCTTCAAAAAGGAGGGGTCGATTTTGGGTTGCTGGGTTCCAAGGAGAATTGCTGTGGGGAGAGCGTCCGGGCCGCAGGAAACGAAGAGTTATTCAAGCGCCTGGCCCGGGAGAACATCAAAACATTTATTGATCATGGAGTAATGAAGATTCTTACCACTTCCCCTCATTGTTACCACACCTTCAAAAACGATTATACCGAATTTAAAGCGAATTTCGAGGTAATCCATATCTCCCAGTATCTATTTGAATTGATAAGGGAAGGGAGACTTGAGATCACCAAGGAATTTAGGAAAAGAGTCACCTACCATGATCCATGCTATTTAGGACGACACAATGGAATCTATGAGGAGCCCCGAGAACTTCTGAAGAGAATTCCAGGTCTCCAACTCGTGGAGATGCCCGATTCAAAAGAGAACAGTCTCTGCTGTGGAATGGGAGGGGGTCGAATCTGGATGGAGACGGCAAAGGGAGAACGATTTTCTGACCTTCGATTACAACAGGCCTTAAGGATAGGGGCAGAGGTGTTGGTGACGGCCTGCCCCTATTGTATTACCCAATTTGAGGATAGCCGGTCCATTCTAAAGCAGTGCGAAGGGTTGGAGATCAAGGATATAACCGAAATCCTACGAGAAGTGATTTAAAGAATCCTATCAAATTGAATGAGGTCAAAGAAAAGTGGAAACCGAAAGACTTTCAGAGTTATTTAAAACCTTGGCCACGAAGAATTTCGGCGACGTGATGGTGGTTGGCGGGGGGATCAGTGGCGTTCAGGCCTCGCTCGATCTTGCCAATTCGGGGTTTAAGGTCTATCTGGTGGATAAGGCTCCATCCATTGGCGGTCATATGGCTCAACTGGATAAGACCTTTCCTACGAATGAATGCTCGATCTGAATTCTTTCGCCCAAACTGGTCGAGGTCGGCCGGCATCCCAATATCGAAGTCATCACTTATACAGAGGTCGATCGGGTAGAAGGAGAGGCAGGAGACTTTAGGGTGACCCTAAGGAAGAAGCCTCGATACGTGATCGAAAGCCGATGCACGGGTTGTATGACCTGTGTCGAATACTGCCCTGTGAAGATCCCCGATCCCTTTAATCAAGAGATCTCCCGAAATAAGGCGATCCACATCTACTTTTCTCAGGCCATTCCACTCATTACCTATATCGATGAAAACTGCCTCTATCTGAAAGAGAAAAAATGTCGAATCTGTGAAGCCGTCTGTGAAAAGAAGGCCATCGATTTTTCAACTTTGGAAGAGAGGGTTGAAATGAAGGTAGGAGCCATCGTTCTGGCTCTGGGGTTTGAACCTTTTAATCCCAAGATCCGAAATGAATATGGTTATGGAAGGATGGCCAATGTCGTGACAAGTATGGACTATGAACGGATTTTGAGCTCCACGGGACCTTATGAGGGTGAGATTCGACGAACCTCTGATCTAAAACACCCTCACAAACTCGCATGGATTCAATGTGTGGGCTCAAGGCAAGTGATTCCAGGAGGCCATAGCTACTGTTCATCGGTCTGCTGCACCTATACTCAAAAACAGGTCATCCTGACTAAGGATCATCATCCAGATGCTGAATGTGTTGTGTTTCATAATGATATTCGAGCTTTCGGAAAGGATTTTGAAAGATTCTATCAACGAGCAGAATCCCTTCGAGGAGTTCGATTCATCCGAAGCTACCCCTCGGTGGTCAAAGAAATCCCCGAGACTAAAAATGTGGTGATTCGATATTCCACACCTGAGGAAGGGGTGAAGGAAGAAGAATTTGATATGGTGGTACTCTCTGTGGGATTGAGCCCTCCCTCGGATGCTCAGCAGCTTGCGCATCGATTAGGGATCGAACTCGAGCCCCACGGATTCTGTTCCACTTCTTCCTTTAATCCTATCCAAACCACTCGACCTGGAATTTTTGTCAGCGGTGCATTCCAGGGACCCATGGATATTCCTGAATCCGTCTTTACGGCAAGTGGCGCCAGTTCTCAATCAGGTGAACAGCTTGACTATCGGCGGGGAAAACTCACTGTCGAAAGGGTCTATCCACCGGAGAAGGATATTTCAGAGGAAGAGCCAAGGGTTGGTATCTTTGTGTGCCACTGTGGAGCAAACATTGGCCGAGTGGTTCATGTTCCTTCGGTAGTCGAATATGCCTTGGACCTCCCTTACGTTGTCCATTCCCAAGAGCAACTCTTCTCCTGTTCAACGGAGTCCACCAAGCAGATCATGGATGTGATACGAGAGAAAGGGCTCAATCGTGTGGTCGTCGCGGCCTGTACCCCCAAGACCCATGAGCCTACCTTTCGAGATTCTCTTCGAGAAGGAGGAATCAATCAGTACCTTGTCGATATGGCTAACATCCGAGAGCATTGCTCCTGGGTTCATTCTTTGGATAAAGAAGAGGCCTTAGAAAAGGCGAAAGAGTTGATCAGGATGTCCTTGGCGAGGACACTTCGATTGGAAGCTTTGAGAGAATATGAGATTCCGGTCAACAAAACTGCCTTGGTGGTAGGAGGGGGAGTGGCAGGGATGACCTGTGCCCTATCCATTGCGAACCAGGGTCACGAAGTCTTTTTGATTGAGAAAGAGAGAGAGCTGGGGGGAATGGCCCATAGAATCCATTTCCTTCTTCAAGAGATGGATGTCCAGGGTTTTCTTCGCGACCTTATCCAGAGGGTTTATCAGCACCCCCTGATTCATGTCCTCACCGGAGCAAAGATTACAGAAGTGTCCGGCTATGTTGGTAATTTCGTCACGAAGGTCCATTCCGGAAACGGAGTCGTAGAGATCCAGCATGGTGCCACCATCATTGCTACGGGTGCGGAAGTGTATCAACCTTCTGAATATCTTTATGGGCAGGATGAGCGGGTGATGACCAACTTGGAGCTCGAAGAGAGAATTGCTCGAAAAGATGAGAGACTCGCGCAATGCCAGAGTCTGGTCATGATCCAGTGCGTGGGGAGTCGAAATGAGGTAAGGAATTATTGTTCGAGAATCTGCTGTAGCGAGTCGATTAAAAATGCCCTCAAACTCAAAGAGTTAAATCCCAATATGGAGATCTATATTCTCTTCAGGGATATCCGAACCTATGGATTCAATGAGGACTATTATAGAAAAGCCGCCGAAAAGGAGGTTAAATTCATTCGCTACGAACCCCAAGATCCACCCGAGGTAGAGAGGGTTGAGGAGGGAGGTCAAGACCTTCTGAAGGTAAGAGTCACTGACCAGCTTTTAGGTCAAAGACTTGAAATCGATGCCGACTTCATCTCCCTGGCCTCAGCCATTATCCCACCTGAGGGGAATAAAGAGGTCTCTCAGCTCTTTAAAGCGTTAATGGGAGAGGATGGTTTTTTCAAAGAGGCCCACGTCAAATTGAGGCCGGTCGATTTTGGAGAGGATGGCGTTTATCTCTGTGGGATGGCCCATTATCCCAAATTCCTCACCGAGGCGATCGCTCAGGCATACGGAGCTTCAGGAAGGGCATTGACCCTTCTTTCTCATGATACGGTGGTCGTTTCCGGGGCGGTCTGTGTGGTGGATGAGAAGAAATGTATGGGATGTGGGGCATGTATCGAAGCCTGCGCCTATGGAGCCTTAACCTTCTATGAGACCCGAGGGGGAAACAAAGTAAAGGTCAATCCTGTTCTCTGTAAAGGGGATGGTCTCTGTAACGCTCTATGTCCCACAGGGGCGATTCAATTGAAGCATTACACCGATGAGCAACTCATTGCCCAGATTGATGAAGCTAAGGGGAAATCCTAAAGTTAAGGAGGGAGGCTTAGGAATGAGTTTGAGCGCGAGGTTTAAACCGAGGATCATTGGTCTCGTTTGCAATTGGTGAGGATACGGGGCTGCCGACCTCGCTGGAGTTTCCAGACTACAATATTCAAGCGAAATCAAATTGATCCGTGTCATGTGCACGGGAAGAGTGGATCTGGCTTTTATCCTCAGGGCTTTTTTCAACGGGATGGATGGGGTCTATATTGCGGGTTGCCGTCTGGATGAGTGTAAATATATTACCCAGGGCAATTATTATGCCCTCAATATCGTCCTTCTGGGTAAAAGGCTCTTGGAGCATATTGGTTTGGATTCGAATCGATTGAGAATCGAATTTATGTCTTCGGCGGAAGCCAATCGTTTCGTAGAGACGGTGAATGACTTTACTCAAATGATTAGAGAGAGGGGACCGATTGGAGAAAAAGAGGGATTGAAGAGGGAGGAGTTAAAATCGAGACTGGGCGAGCTGGCGAAATTGGTTCCTTATCTAAAGATAGCCGCAAGAAAGAAGCTCTCCGCACGTCTAAAAAATAGAGAAGAATGGGAGACCCTCTTTACCCGTGAGGAGATCGAAACCTTATTTCGGGAATTACCCTCCTATTATATTGATCCGACCAAATGTCAGGCCTGTATGACCTGTGCTCGGAGATGCCCTGCCGAGGCCATTTTGAGCGGAAAGAATTTAATCCATATTATTGACCAGGAGAAATGTATCAAATGCGGGACCTGTCTGGAAGTCTGTCCACCTCGGTTTAGTGCGGTCACTAAGATCGTCGGCCAACCCCCTCCCCCACCTATTCCTGAAGAAAAACGTTTGATCCTGAGAAAAGGAAAGGAAAGTTCTCATTGAGTTAAAAAAGGAGAAGTTGAATTGGCATTTCGAGAAGTCTTCTGGAATATCTCTTATGGTTATCTCGTTTATGTCCTGGCCCTTATCGCTTTAGCTATCTGGTTGTTCAGTTTTTATCGACGCTATCAACTTTGGCGACAGGGAAGACCAGATGAACGATTCCGAGAGATTGGGGAAAGGATAGGTGTTTTCATACAAACCGTGATAGTGGATATCTTTGTCCACCGGAAATTTCTCCGTCAACCCTTCTCCGGAATCATGCACCTCACCATCTTTTGGGGATTCATCATCCTCCTTCTGGCATCCGCTGTGGATGCCATTTCATACTATAGTGGTTATCACCTTCAAGGAGCTCCATATCTTTGGTTTTCTCTCATCTCGGACTTAGGTGGCTTTCTCATCCTTGCAGGGATTCTTATGGCTGCCTTCCGACGTTATCTGTGGAAACCCAAGAGCCTTAATTCCGTACTCGACGATGGTATCCTCTTGGCCTCGATGACCGCCATCATTATTACTGGCTATATGATCGAAGGACTAAGGCAGGCGGCTACAGAGATAAGGCCTCATCCTGACTGGGCAATTTGGTCTCCGGGAGGATGGGTCTTTGCCAAACTCTTTATCGATCTGAGTGAGGGAGCCCTTCGATCCTGGCATAAGTTTTTATGGTGGTTTCATTCCGTCCTGACCATTGGGATCATCCTCTATTCCGGTTTAGCCTTCTCCAAGCTTCAGCATGTCATTGTCTCGCCATTAAATATCTTTTTCCGATCTCTGGGTCCGCTGGCCGCCCCCTCGCCCATTGATATCGAAAAGGCTGAGATTATGGGGGTGGGAGAGATTAAGGATTTTACCTGGAAACAGCTCCTTGATCTGGATGCCTGTACGAATTGTGGTCGATGTGAGGATGTCTGTCCAGCCTGGGCCACAAACAAACCTCTTTCCCCGAGAAAGTTGGTTCAGGACCTTAAAGGGCATATGCTTAAGCTCTCTTCGAATTCAGTTCATTCCCCGGAGATCCGTCCCTCCCTCATCGGTGAAGGACCGACTGAAGCGGAGATATGGGCCTGTACCACCTGTGCCGCTTGTCAGGAAGCCTGTCCTGTGTATGTGGAGCATATTTTAAAGATCATCGACCTCAGACGTCACTTAGTCCTCGCTCAAAATAAAATGCCAGAGAGCGCTCAACTGATGTTGAGAAATATGCAGATGAGGGGACATCCCTGGGCTGGAGCCCAATCCTTAAGGCTTCGGGGAGACTGGACAACGAATTTAGACCTTAAGATATTGGCCGAAGGGGACCATATAAATACCCTCCTCTGGGTAGGATGCACCGGGGCCCTGGTCGATCGAAATGTGGAGGTGACCGTTTCCCTGACAAGGGTATTAAAAGCAGCTGGAGTCGATTTTGCTGTCCTGGGAGAGGGAGAGACCTGTTGCGGAGATCCGGCAAGGAGGGCAGGCTATGAGTTCCAGTTTCAATTAATGGCAGAGCAAAACATCGAAATTTTTAAATCCCATCACATCCAAGAAATCATCACCTCCTGCCCCCACTGCTACAATATCATTAAGAATGAGTATCCAAAATATGGGGGACAATTCAAGGTGATTCATTATAGTCAACTCCTATGGGATCTGCTGAAACAGGAGAAATTGAATTTATTAAATGAAATCCATTCCACCCTGACCTATCATGATCCCTGTTATTTAGGTCGTTACAACGGCCTCTACTCCGAATCCCGTGAGATCCTGAAAATGATTCCTAAGGTGACGCTCAAAGAGATGAAACGATCAAAAGAGAGAAGTTTCTGCTGCGGGGGTGGGGGTGGACATATGTGGATCGAAGAACAGCCCGGAACCCAAAAGATCAGTCAGAAACGGATTGAGGAGGTGATGAAAATAGAAGTGGATACGGTCGTAACGAGTTGTCCTTATTGCTTACAGATGTTTGAAGAAAGCATTGAGAATAAAGATTCTCTAAAGGCCAAAGACCTGGTCGAGATGGTCGAATTATCTCTGAAGAAGTCTTCATAAGGAGGAGAGGCTATGCATACGATTGTTTGTGTGAAACAGGTTCCCGATCCCGAGATCCCTCCGGCAAAATTTAAGATCGATCCGGTAGCGAAAAAGGTGATTCCTCCCCCTGGAGTGCCACCGGTGATCAGTGTCTATGATGAGCGAGCCGTAGAAGCGGCCTGCCGGCTCAAGGATAAACATAAAGGAAAGATTACTGTGATCAGTTTAGGAACGGAAAAAGCAACGGACGTAGTTCGCCATGCGATTTCAATGGGAGCGGACGATGGATATGTCCTTCAGGACGAGGCCTTCGAAAACTTAGACAGTTTTGGAACGGCCTATGTCTTAGGAAAAGCCATTCAGAAGATCGGAGGATATGATCTGATCTTATGTGGTCGACAGGCGGCCGATTGGGGAGCAGGACAGGTGGGATCCATTTTGGGAGAGATTCTTGGACTTCCCGTCATCACCCTTGCCTGCGACATTCAGGCGGAAGATAAGAAGCTGAAGGTAAAGAGAATCCTGAAAGACGGCTTTGAAGTGATAGAGGCTCCTATGCCTGCCTTGGTGACGGTGAGTAGCGAGATTGGACTTCCTCGCCTTCCTGCTGGAATGGCCCTCATGCTGGCTCGACGAAAGCAGATCCCTATCTGGAAGGCAAAGGATATTGGTGCCGATCTCTCAGAACTGGATCGGTCAAAAGCCCATACAGAGATTACAGAGATATTCATCCCTACTCGTGAAATGAAATGTGAAATGATTTCTGGAGCTACGCCTGCTGAAATGGCGGCCAATTTAGTCTCCAAGCTCGCCACAATGATATGATGGGAGGAGAGACCATGAATTCATATAAAGGTGTAATGGTTTTGGGAGAGATTGCGGAAGGGAGATTGGCCCCGATTACGATTGAACTCCTGGGGATCGGGAGAAGGCTTGCTGATGAATTAGGAGAGGAGTTAAGTGTCCTCATGATGGGAGGAAAGGCAGGGGCCCTGGCTCGGGAGGCCATCGCCTATGGAGCCGATAAAGTCTATGTGGGAGAAGATTCTCTCTTTGATGAATATAACTCTGATGCCTATACCCAATGGATCGCAAACTTTTGTCAGAAGACTCTGCCCTCCATTTTACTCATCGGTCATACCGACATAGGTTGCGATCTGGCTCCCCGTTTAAATGGCCGATTAAGGGGGGGATTGGCTATGGATGCCGTCGATTTAAAGATCGACCCTTCCACCAAACTCCTGGTTTCTACAAGGCCTATTTTTGGCGGGAACGCCTATGCAAAGGTCGTCTCGAAATCCGCTCGACCTCAAATGGTCACCATAAGGACAAAGATTTTTCCTCCTGCGGAGAGAAACGATTCGAGACAGGGGCAGGTCATTTTGGTAGAGGAGAAGGTCGACCCTTCGGTAGTGAAAGCAAAAGTGGTGGATCGAATCAAGGAAGAAGTCGAAGGGGTAAAATTAGAGGATGCCGAAATCATCGTCAGTGGTGGACATGGAGTTGGAAGCGCAAAGAACTTTGAGATGCTATGGGAACTGGCTCGTCTACTGGGTGGAACGGTTGGAGCAACCAGAAGGGCTTGCGATGAGGGGTGGATTCCTGTCACTCGACAAATCGGTCAAAGTGGGAAGGTCGTCAGTCCTAAACTCTATATCGCCGTTGCCCTCTCGGGGGCGATGTCCCATATCGTGGGCTGTTTAGGATCCAAATGTATCGTGGCAATCAATAAGGATCCAGAGGCGAATATCTTCAATGTCGCTCACTTTGGAATTGTTGCCGATTATAAAGAAGTGTTACCAGTCCTGATCCAGAAATTTAAAGAGCAACGCTCAGGTTAAATAAAACAGAGATCTATTGACAAGGGAACCTCTGTTTTTTATATAACGTTATTTAAAATTTTCCAGCGCGGTGGAAAAAGATGAGGGGAAGAAAAAAGGACTCTGGCGAAAAGAAAAACGATCTGCAGGGCTTCCGCCTTACCCGTAGGAAGTTTCTGAAACTTACTGCCATAGCTGGACTCTCTGCGGGTACCTTCGGCATTGATAAAGTCTCTCCGGAGGCCTTCGCCACCTCATCCTTTCCCTCAGGATCGAGGGGAAGATGGATTCCAACTTCCTGCCTGAATTGTTCCTCTCGGTGTGGAATAAGTGTGAAGGTGGAGCATGGAAGGGTCGTCCAGATCAAAGGGAATCGTCTCTCTCTCGTTTCGGAAGGACAGATCTGCCCTCGAGGGCATATTGGTCTTCAGGTGCTTTATGACCCTGAGAGAATTTTTACTCCCTTAAAGAGGTCCCAACCAAAAAAGGGGAAGGGGATCGATCCCCAGTGGAAGCCCATCTCCTGGGACCAAGCGATTGAAGAGATAACCAGGAAACTCCGAAGTCTTCGGGAAAGCCACATTCCCCATCATCTCCTGCTCTTTTCTGGGTTGAACTCAAGGAGTCATGAAGATCTGATTTTGAGATTTGCAGAGGCCTACGGGACACCGAATCTGGTCTCTGGAGAGGGTTTGGATGATGAAGCCGAGAGGGCAGGTCGGTGGATGGGGGATGGACATTTCGAACCATTTGTTTATGATCTGGACCATACCCATTATATCCTGTCATTTGGAGCAGACCTTATTGAGTCGGCTCCTCCCGTGGCCCGATGGTTGAGAAAATGGGGTAAAATCCGCCGTGAGAGATCGATCCGAGCTAAAGTAGTAGATATTCAACCCCGCTACTCCCTTACCGCTTCCAAATCGGACGAATGGATCCCGATCCATCCAGGAACCGATGCGGCTCTGGCCATGGGAATTGCCCATGTCATCCTAAAAGAGGGTCTCTTTGAAGAGGAATTTATCAAGAGGTGGACTGTCGGTTTTGAGCCGTATCGAGAGCTCGTCCTGAAAGAGTATAGGCCGGAGTCCGTTTCAAAGATCACTGGAATTCCTGCGGAGGTTATTTATCGAGTGGCCAGAGAGTTTGGCCAAACCCGGCCTGCTCTGGCCATAGGAGGGAAAGGGGCCCTTGCCTGGCCTGGAGGCTCCTATACCAGTTATGCCATCCATTGTTTAAATGCGTTGGTGGGAAGTTTGGATACACCAGGAGGGGTTCTCTATCAGGAATTTCCAGAGTATCGAGCACTTCCAAAGATAGAGGGTGACGAGATTGGTCGAAAAGGGTTAGAACAGGTTCCTATCGATTTTCGAAGGACCGAACTTTTTCCGGTGGCCCGAGTCGTCACGAATCAGATTCCGAAGTCTCTCAGAGAAGGAAAACCTTATCCTATTGAAATGGCGATCGGGTTCAATAGTAATTTCATGATGACCGCGCCGGGTTCAGGGGAATGGGGAGAGGCGCTAAAAAGGATTCCCTTTTATGTTCATATTTCCCCCTTCGTGAGCGAAATGGCTCAGTTCGCTGACATTCTCCTTCCAGCAACAACCTATCTCGAAGAATGGGGATACGAACATTCTTCTCCAGGCGGAGGATTCGTTGAGGTAAGGATTAAACAACCTGTGATGAAGCCTATGGGAGAGTCTAAATCGATCGGGGATATCCTCTTTCTTTTAGCAGAAAGAATTCCAGGGACAGTGACAAACGCCTTTAGGAGGATAGGGAGCTCTGTAGAAGAATTTGTTCGATTTAGAACCTCTTCATTTGTTGGATGGGAGGAGTTTTTAAAGAAAGGGGTCTGGAGAGGCCCGGGATATGAATATAGAAAATATTCCCGGATCTTTCAAACCCCATCGAGAAAGTTTGAGTTTCTATCTGGAAACCTGAAAATGCTTCAAAATGGAAAGAAGAAAATGATGGGTCAAGCAGCGCCCCTTATGCCCTGTTATACAAAGGTGAAGTGGTTGGGCGAGGAGAGGCAATATCCACTTCTCCTCTTCCCCTATCAACCTCTCCTCACGTTTGAAAATGGAAGTCAGAATTATCCATGGGCCCAGGAGATTTTCCTTCCCATGCAGGGAGTGGGATGGGCGAGCCCTGCAGAGATAAATCCTGAGACGGCAGCCCAGTTAAATTTAAAGGATCGGGATAGGATCTGGATTGAATCTCCTTTTGGGAAGATTCAAAACTCTGTTAAGCTCTCCGAAGGAGTGCCACCGAATCTGGTATGTATCCCATTAGGACAGGGTCACACCTCCTATGGAAGATGGCAAAAAGGAATCGGGTGCAATCCGAACGAAATCATTGGGGTGGATTTTGATCGGTTGAGTGGACAATCCACATTTTTTAATACCCGAATTAAGCTTTATAAAGCCTAACCCATCAGAGTCAACCCTTTCTCATCTTTCATCCCCTTTTTTTAAAGCGGAGGAAAGGGATGGAGTAAGTGAGATGTGAGGTAAAGGATGCCAAAGTGGGGAATGGTGATCGATTTAGATAAATGTGTGGGATGCCAGGCCTGTGTGATTGCCTGTAAGGAAGAGAATAATGTCCCTCATGGATCTCCTGAGGAGCAGAGGTCCCGAAGGGAGATTTTCTGGCACAAGATGATTGCGGTAACGAGGGGAAAGTACCCCCATTTTCGAGTAGAACTCTTACCCATGCCCTGTATGCAATGTGATCATCCTCCCTGTGTCACGGTCTGCCCTGCAAAGGCGACCTTTCGACGAGAAGATGGGATTATTATGCAATCCTATCGGAGATGCATTGGCTGTAAATACTGCATGGTCGCCTGTCCCTATGGGGCAAGGAGCTTTAACTACAAGGCGCAAGAGGGGAAACCTTATCATCATCAGGATGAGCCTCCGGATCGAAAGTCCTGGGAACCCTGGCCTTTTCCCACTCGAACCCAGGGGGTGGTGGAGAAATGTACATTCTGTTTTCATCGAATTGATCAGGGTCTCAGGGAAGGAAAGAAGATCGGGATAGAGGTGGTTCCAGCCTGTGTGGAGGCTTGCCCTTCTCAGGCAAGAACCTTTGGAGATCTGGATGATCCTCAAAGCCCGGTCACCAAGCTCCTCGCTTCACGGGCTTCGTTCCGATTGAGGGAGGAGCTATCGACCCATCCTAAAGTGATCTATCTCTCGAGGTAAAGGATTAACCGATGGAAATGAACTACTCTACGATTAATGGAACCTCAAGGGGTTATAAAATTTTGATGGTCTTTTTGGGGGCGATGGTCGGAGTCTTTATCACGAGTTTCCTGGTGGCCTACCTTAAAGGACAGCAGGTATGGGGGGTGAGTAATATTATTCCCTGGGGGCAGCTTATTACTTTTTACATCTACTTCATAGGACTGAGCGCGGGGGCGATCATTATTTCTTCCCTCAGTTATGTCTTTAGGAAAGAAACCTATGAACCTATTGGGCGATTGGCCGTTTTTATGGGAATTCTCCTAATGATAGGGGCCATGATTTTTGTGATGGTCGATTTGGGAAGGCCGGAGAAGGCTTGGCGTCTTTTTATGTACTTTTACCTCAACAATATGAGCTCTCTTTTTGCGATCAATTCTATTTTCTACACAGGATACATTACGCTTATGCTCATTTACCTCTGGCTCATCTTTGAAGGGAAGAAGCAGTTGGCCGTGGTGCTCGGAACCATTGATGTCCTCTGGGCCATCGCTGTTCACATGGGGACCGGGGCGATCTTTGGGCTCATTGGAAACCGGGAGATCTTTTTCTCCCCTATTAAACCTTTCGAGTTTTTAATGGCAGCCCTCACCTCTGGAACCTCGTTGATCATTTTGATCGCCGTGGTGACTTTCAAACTGACCCGGAGGTTGATTCATGAAGAATTAATCTTTTCCCTTTCAAGGCTTCTTAGGAGCATCATTCTGATTCTTTTGGTCACCGTGTTCGTCGATAAACTGACCCATCTCTACTTTCCAAACCGGGAGGCAACCCTCTACCTGTTGACGGGGGATTACTGGTGGATCTTCTGGATTTTTCAAATCGGAATGGGGATCGGTTTCCCATTATTCCTCCTCACCTGGTCGAAAACTAAAAAGAGTATCCGATGGGTAATTATTGCCGCTCTCTCCGTCGTTCTTGGAGTCTTTGGAGAGCGGGCAGCCTTGGTCATTCCAGGGACCGCTCATCCCCAGCCTTTCTTCCCAGGAAAGATGGAAGGTCCCTGGGGAGAACCCGCCATTTTTCCGATCACCTTCTGGGAGAGTCTCCTTAGTTTGAGTATCGTCTCATTGGTCGTTCTTCTATTTGTGATTGGGTTAAGATATCTGGAGATCCTTCCCGAAGGAAGGGCAGAGGGAAAATCTTGAGATGAAATAGGGAGGAAGAAATTTGAGGCCCATAGCCATTTTGATAGAAGTCTTAATCCTTATCGGGGTCATTTACTGCCTTTTTTTGGCTTTTCGCCTGACCCTTCTTGATCTCGGGTTTCGACAGAAATACGACCGATTCATCCGATGGGCCCTCAGAGTCGTTGGGGTTGCAATTTCAGCCTTCTTTGTTGCCCATCTCACTCTTTTTTACCCTAAACTGACTCTCCTCATAGGGCAGGGAGCTTCTTGGGAGTCCCATTCGGTCTCCTTCTGGGCGAAACAGAATGTCTATCTTGCAAATGTCCTTTATCCTATAAGCCTTGTTTTCTTCATTTTACTCATTGGACTCGCTGGCCTTTTTGTTTATACCTTTCGTGAGCAACATCTTCGTCTGTGGCAGATAGGGAAAGAGGAGGACTGTTCAGGAGAGATTCCTGAGAGGATCAAAACCGTGATCAAAGTGGTATTTGGTCATGCCCGTTTCTGGAGAGAGGGATATCCTGGGTTGATGCATTTTCTTATCTTCTGGGGAACCCTTCTCCTTTTTATTGGGAAAGGGATCCGTCTCTTTTCTCCATTGACAGGATGGAGAGTTCCTCCTCAGCCTCTCTATCTTTCTGCCTCCTTTATTTCTGAAATCGGTGGAGGAGTGATTCTTCTGGGGGCCTTAATGGCTGTTCTTCGCCGATTTATTTTCAAACCAGAAAGACTCGACTCAAAACCCGATGACCACCTGAAATATCTCTGGGCCTTTTTAATTATTCTCACTGGATATTTGATCAAAAGTTATCGAGTGGGTCTCGGAGGACCTCTTCCTCCTGAATCCTCCTCCTGGGCCCCTCTGAGCTCCCTTTTAACCCCCTTCATTCTCATTTTGCCCTCGGACCCGTTGAATGAACTTCTTCTCTGGCATCGAGTATTGATTCATGGAATCCCAGCGTTGATTCTATTCGGTTATATTGTGTTAAGCCGTTCTTCTCTCGAACATATCTTTCTTTCCGCCCTCAACGTTTATTACAGACCTTTGACTCCGAAAGGAGCCGTAAGACCGATCCCTAATTTTGAAGAGGCGGAAACCTATGGAGTGACAGAAATCAAAGAATTCACCTGGAAACAGCTTCTCGATCTGGAAGCCTGTACCCGATGCGGCAGATGTCAGGATAACTGTCCTGCCCATCTAAGTGAAAAACCGCTCAATCCCAAAAAAGTGATCCAGGATCTCAGGGCTCATCTTCTCGCTCAGGGAGGAACCCTCATTCCATTGGATCAACCCAAGGATCCTGAACCCACGCCATTGGTAGGGGAGATCATTTCAGAAGATACCCTTTGGTCCTGTACGGCCTGTCTCAATTGTCTGGAACAATGTCCAGTTTATATCTCCTGTTTTGATAAACTCATCGAAATGAGACGAAGCAAGGTTCTCATGGAGAGTCAATATCCGAACGAACTGAAAGAAGTCTTTCGGGCAATGGAAAGAAAGAGCAATCCCTGGGGGGTGGAGAAGAGTCAGAGGGCCGATTGGGCCCAGACCCTCGGAGTAAAGACCTTAGCTGAGAACCCTGAAGTGGAATGGCTTTATTTCCCTGGATGCTTTAAAGGATTCGATGATCGAAATAAAAAAGTGGCGATCTCCATGGTCAATATTCTTAAAAAGACGGGAGTCTCTTTTGGGATCCTGGGGTCAGAAGAAGGATGTTGTGGAGACCCTGCAAGAAGGATTGGAAATGAGTATCTTTATTTCATGCTTGTAGAGAAGAACCTGGAGGTCTTTGACCGATATAAAGTTAAAAAGATCCTTACCACCTGTCCCCATTGTTTCAATACATTGAAAAATGAATACCCTCAGTTTGGGGGAAACTTCGAGGTCGTCCATCAAACCGAATTCCTTAAGATCTTGTTAGACCAAAACAAGCTGGTATTGCGTCAGAACTCTCCTCTTACCGTCACCTATCACGATTCCTGTTATCTTGGTCGTTATAATCAAATTTATGAACCTCAGAGACATCTGTTGAAGGCTATTCCAGGGGTGACTTTAAAAGAGATGGAACGCTGCTTTGATCGAAGCTTCTGCTGTGGGGGTGGGGGTGGAAGGATGTGGATGGAAGAACACCTTGGGAAACGAATCAATGAGATGCGGGTGGATCAAGCCTTAGCCTTAAACCCCAATGTCATTGCTACCGCCTGCCCATACTGCCTGACCATGCTTGAAGATGGTCTTAAGGCTAAAGGGAAAGATGAAACGATTAAGGTCTATGATATCGCAGAGCTCTTAGAGAAAGCGATGGGAGATCCGTCTGAGACATCTTAATGGACCGATGAGCCGAAAATTTTTTTTCACAATTCCTTCTTAAGTTTCTCTTTAATCTTTTCTATATAGGAATAAACCTCCTCTTTCTCTTTAAAGAAAGTCTGTGCCTCTAAGGGGTCAATCAGGACAAGGTTCTTTCGTGCCCATTCGATATATGAAGATTCCCGAATGATCTTGCTTAAAGCCTCTTCTAAAACCTTTACAATATGGGATGGAGTCTGAGGCGGGGCCTCGAGGACATGTCGGGTCGTAATGGGTGGAATATCATAGCCCAACTCCTTAAGGGTTGGAATGTGACTGAAATAGGGGCTCCGTCCTCCGGTCTTATCAGGGAGCATGGCGAGGATATTTATTTTCCCTGCCTTCACCCAGGAGGGAAGGGCTCCTCCCAAAGAGATCGTAAAATCTACCTCTCTTCGGGATAATGCGGCGATACTCGGAGTCAACCCTCCGTAAGGAACCCAGTTCACCTGAATCCCTAATCCCTCGGCTAATACCAGCCCGGCAATATGGTTGATCCCCCCCTTGATCGGAATGGCCCCGATGAGAGAACGCTTCTTTGCCTCGTTTAGAAAATCATCAAAGGTCTGAACAGTTCCTGAAGGAACCACTAAGAACTGGTTTCCTGAAGACCACGCGAAAATGGGAGTGAACTCTTTTGCTTTAAAATGGGTCTCCCCCATATGTTCGATAATAATACTTCGAGGAAAGGTATAACATATCAATGTATAACCGTCAGGCTCCATTTCTTGGAACTTTTCGAATGGAATTTTTCCCCAGAAGCCAGCGATATGTTCGACCTTGATTTCCACTCCGAGGAGTTTTTGAAGATGGGGGAGCATTTCACGGATATCGGCGTCTTCACCCCCAGGGCCCGTAATGATCTTGATCGGTTTTTTGGGATAGGCAGGCTTGATGGCTTCCCATCCCTCACGAAGATCTGGGGGTGAGACTTTGGCGATCTTCTGGGAAAGTTTAGGGCCAATGATTAATTTGGTTAAAGAAATCACGGCCCGGGTAGCCTCATCCGCCTGTTTCAGGTCTTTGAGGTTTGCCATCTTCATGACCTGTTCAAGAAATTCTTTTCGGGTCATCATCACTCCGTCTCCTTTTTAAGGTTAATGTTAATTTTGAAAGGGGTCAAACACTTAGAAAAGGATGTCAACACGTTTGATCGGAAGCCTCGATCCAAGTGACTTAGAGATAGACATCAGATGTCAAAGTAGGTTAATATACCCATATCAAAGATTTTTAAATTCGTCAAACAAAAAATGAAGATCCCACTTCTAAGTGAGGGATTGCAGATCGATCTTATGTTCTTGTTTGATGCCCATGCTCACCTGGCAGAGTTAAAAGATCTATCGCCATCCCTTGCCGCGGCCAAAGAGAGCGGAGTGGGAGGAGTGATCGCTGTAGGGAGTGAAATAGAATCGAATAAGAAAACCATGGAGATCAGTCAGTCCTACCCCCAATATGTTTATCCGGCTATTGGATATCATCCATGGGAGGTGATAGAAGAGGAGGTAGAAGAGAATCTTTTATTCATTCGAAATCACGTGATGGAGTGTGTGGCTTTAGGTGAGATTGGATTGGATTATAGGGCGAAGGTGAAGAAAGAGCTCCAGCACAAAGTATTTAATGAACTTCTGGATATCGCCAACCAGTTTGATAAGCCGATCATTGTTCACTGTCGATTTTCTCATCGAGAGGCCTTCCAAATGATATCGGATAAAGGAATTCGTCAAGCTGTTTTTCATTGGTATTCAGGTCCTCTGGACCTGCTGGATGAAATTTTTAAGAAGGGTTACTTCATTTCAGCAACTCCTGCCTTAACCTATAGTCCTCCTCATCGGGAAGCCATCAGAAAGGCCCCTTTGGAGAGAATTCTATTAGAAACGGATACCCCTGTTTCTTATCAGGGAATGGAATCCAGACCTAAAGATGTGAGAATCACGATGGAGGAGGTGAGACTCCTCAAGGGATTGGATCCGGAGATTGTCACCCAACAGACTACTCTCAATGCTTATGAATGCTTTCGATTATCTTTTTGACTCCAGTTCTATTCTACAGGAATCTCCTCTCCCTCAGTCTTGCGGGGCCATTCGATTTCCAGAACTCCGTCCTTTAACAGTCTGACTTTTATATCGGTTTTTTTAAGTTCCGGATTCAAGCGAAGCTTCAAAATATGGGAATCTTTAGTTCTGGAGTAACTGGCCCTGAAGGGTCTGAGTGAAGCACCCATTCGGAAGGGGCCAAAACGAAAGTCAAAGAAATCTTCCCATGATTCCTCAAACATGGTCTTTCCCCCTTTCCTGTGATGGCCTTACTCTTTTTTTTACGGTTCCTCTATCTTAATTAAAATATAAGGATTGATCCATTTTTTTTCAATTGCATTCTCTAAGATTGACAAGTTATATTTTTTCGTGTTAATTTTTAAAAAGTGGGGCTGTAGCTCAGCTGGGAGAGCGCATGAATGGCATTCATGAGGTCGTGGGTTCGATCCCCATCAGCTCCACCATTTTTTTCTCACCGATGGGCCTTCTCGACGTATCCAAAATCCTCTTTCCCACCGATAGGCAGAAGATTCTCATCAGCAGGATTATGAAATGAAAAACCTCATACCCAAAAGAAGTCTGGGAAAGACCGGGGAACAAGTTTCAATTTTTGGATTGGGCGGTGAAGGACTGCTTAGAACCTATGGGCGGGAAGAAGAGGCTGTGGCCTTAATCCATCGAGCGATGGACTTGGGGATTACCTATTTCGAGACTGCGCGAGCCTATGCGGGGAGTGAGAATTACTATGGGATGGCTCTTCAAGAAAGACGAGAGAGACGAAAAGAGATCTTTCTTGTCAGCAAATCCCACGAGAGAACCGAAGAAGGGGCATCGAAGCACTTAGAGATGACCCTTAAGGCCATGGGGATCGACTATCTCGACCTCTGGATGGTTCATGATGTGAGGACTCCAAAGGATTTGGATCAGATCTTTGGCTCCAATGGGATCTGTAAGGCCTTGGAAGGAGCGAAACGGAATAAGTTAATCCGATTTACAGGGATCACTGCCCATCGAAATCCAACCATCTTATCCAGGGCGATCGATCTCTTTCCTTTTGATGTGATTCTGATCCCGATCAACCCTGCAGAACCTCATTACTGGTCTTTCCTCGATGAAGTCATCCCTAAAGCCAGAGAGAAAGGTTTGGGTATTGTCGGAATGAAAACCTTATGTCGCGGGCTGAGTATAAAGATTTTTGGAGAGGAATCGGCCGAAGGGTTCCTTCGTTATGCTTTGAGTCAGCCTATTTCAGCCGCTGTGGTCGGTTGCGATAGTATCAAACAGTTGGAAATGAATGTTCAGATTGCTCAATCGTTTCAACCCATGTCCCAACAAGAACAGAAGTTACTCACCCTAAAAGTTAAACCTTATAGTCGAGAACTGATGTATTATAAACTGTAACTCTCTCTCAGTAATTAAAAATTTTTTGGAGAATGGAGATGAAACCTATTCTGCTGGAGATCGTGACAAAGGGGATCACTCTCTTCGACCAGTGTAGCCATTGCAAGGTCCTTTTCGATGAGGCAGGATTCGACGAAAAGATTTATCAAAAAGAGATAGAGGATTACCCTTCTGAGCTCAAAGAAGAGTCTATAAAATTATCTCAATGGATTCGGGAATTAATCCACCTTTACCGACATCGTCTCCTTATCAAACTCATCGATGCTCAATCCTTTCTTGGATTCTACAAGTCGTTACGACACAGGATCCGGACCTATCCTTCATTCATCGTAGAGGGAAGAGAGGTTTATTCAGGTTGGGAGAAGGGTCGGGTGGAGGAGCTCATCGATAAATATATAAAATTTTCATCCCTGAAAGTTTCGGGTTAACCCCACCCAGGAGAATGGAGAATAAGGAATGGGGAAAGGTGGTCGATTCGGGAAATATGGGGAGCAGAAACGATTTGAGAGACTCCGCCAGAAAAGAAAATCCCTTCTTCCGAGGAAACCGATTCAGAGGCTGCCCCTGAAGAAGTTTTGAGCGTTCTCCCTAAGAAGGGTTTCATGATGAGGAAGAGATTTTTCGTGGGGAGGATGCGGGCTTGAAGAGACTCTATGATTCTACTATAAAGATCGGAGGATCTCTTCGGCTACCTCTCTGAGGTCACTATCATTGGCCGTCATGGCGAGGATATCGAGTTTTGCTTTGAACCCCTGTTTTTCTACGGGGGTTCTTTCCTCATAGAGGTTTTTCATGACCCTCAGGATTTCAGAGACCTTTTCAGGGTCTGAGTAATCCAGAAGGAGGGAGAGGGTGCTCCAATCTTCCGGAAGCCCATACTCCTCTAAATAGTTTCGGACTGCCTCATCAAATTGATCCGTTCCATGAAGGCGATCAAGGTCATCAAGGGCCTTCTGATGTTTTTTGGATCCTTTTTTACCCATAAAGAGCTTTTCCACTTCTTTTCGATACCTCTTTTTTAACCAATCCGATTTCCTCGGTCTTTCTCGTTCCTTAGGAGGTTCCTTGGGAGCGTGAGGAGATCGGTCTCTCCTTCGATCGATCTCTCTCCATGAAATCTGATCTCTCTCATCTTCATCATGATAACGAACCATATGGCACCTCTCCTTTTTTAAGGATTTTTTGTTCTTTCAAGCCCCTTAAACTTCCATCCCTGGGGAGTGAAAATGAGGTGAACGACCTCTCCGGATCTGCCCACTTTTTCTAATGGCTTTTCATTGAAAATCAGATTCAATCCCCCTGCATTCCCGATATGGAGATAGATTTGGCGAACCGCTTGAAAAGAGCCCCCCTCTCCTGGATGAAGGATCATCTCTCTTTCAGGTTGATCATCCACACCAAGGCGGATCCAAACCCTCTCGGTCGCTTCTATTTTAAGGGAAAAAGGACTTTGACCCATCTCGGCTAAGGGTTCCTGAATCGAGATAGGTTGGGAAGAGGGTTGAGGCTTCATCTCGATCTTCTCGGGAACAGGTTTTTTTGAAAAAGGTGCCCAATAGGGATGGAAAAAGAGGGAGAAGAGAAGACTGATAAAAAGGACTCCACCAATGATCCACCACTGCCTCTGATTCCGATTTTTCCTAACCCTTCTCTCAATGGGAGGTTGGAGATTTTTAGTAAAAAATTGATCATATTGTTGAAGAATTTCTTTGGGATTTGCCCCCACCGCTTTTGCATAGGAAGAGAGAAATCCCCTGACATAGATGGGAGGAGGAAGATCCTCGTATCGATCTTCTTCCAGGGCTTTGAGAAGAGGCTCCCTTATCTTGGTTTGCCTCGCTAATTCCTTTAGGGTGATCCTTTTTGATTCTCGATAGGATTGAAGGAGAGTCCCTAACGATGTTCTTTCATTCATGATTTAATGGGGTTAGGAAAGATAGCCCAAGCTATCCAAAACTCTTGGATTTCGCGTCCAATTTTTTTCTACTTTGACCCACAGTTCCAAAAAGACCCTTTTCTCTAAAAAGGCCTCGATCTCCTTACGGGACCATTCCCCAATCTTTTTGAGTTTCTGACCCCCCTTCCCTATGATGATCTTCTTCTGGGACTCCTTCTCTACATAGATGGTCGCTTGAATAACGACCATATTTTTTTCGGCCAATTCTTTGAATGACTCGATGGTCACCGCGGTAGCATAGGGGATTTCTTGATAAGAGTGTTGAATCACCTTTTCCCGAATGATCTCGGAGACAAGGAATCTCTCTGTTTGATCGGTAAGCATATCCTCCGGAAAGTAGGGTGGGGCCTCTGGTAGGACTCGAATGATCTCGTTGATCAAGATCTCTATCCCATCCCCCTGCAAGGCTGAAAGGGGGATAATTTTTTCAAAGGGAAAGAGTTTTTGGTATTGATCCATGAGAGGAAGGAGGGTTTCTTTCTTGACCAAATCAATCTTATTGATCACCAAAAAGGGAATGCCTTTGCTGAGCTTGAGGTATTCAAGCATCTGACCATCTTCTTCCAGAGGGGGAGAAGTCGCCTCGGTCAGAAAGAGAAGGACATCTGCATCTCGTCCAGCGGCCAAAGCGGTCCTCACCATCCGCTTATTTAATTCGGATCCTCCCTCATGAAGCCCAGGGGTATCCAGGAAGATTAACTGTGCCCCTTCGACATTTTTGATCCCCAGGATTCGGTTTCGTGTCGTCTGAGGTTTTTCAGTCACGATGGCGATCTTCTCTCCAAGAATTCGGTTAAAGAGGGTAGACTTGCCCACATTCGGTCTTCCAAGAATAGAGATAAAACCCGATTTAAAAGTTCCCATCACTTAACGATCTTAACGATCCTCTTCGAGAGAGAAAAAGATAGATTCATGGGATTAGGAGGAGAAAATATGGCTAAACACCTCTTGGATATGATCCACTAAAATGAAATTCATCTCTTTCCTGATGTAATCCGGGACTTCCCCTAAATCCACCTCATTCTTCTTCGGCAGAATGACCGCCCTTACCCCCGCTCTTCGAGCTGCCAAGATCTTCTCCTTAATTCCTCCTACAGGAAGAATTCTTCCGCTAAGGGTGAGTTCCCCTGTCATAGCAAGATCGTGGGGGATGGGTTTTTCTTTTAGAAGGGAAAGGATGGCCGTGGCAATGGGGATTCCTGCAGAAGGTCCATCCTTTGGGGTAGCGCCTGCAGGGACGTGGATGTGGAGATCGCAATCCTGATAAAAATCTTCAGGAATCTGGAGAGAGGAAGCATTGGCTCGGAGATAAGAGAGGGCAGCCTGGGCTGATTCTTTCATCACTTCTCCAAGAGACCCTGTGAGAAGGAGTCCTTTGTCCCCTTTCATCTTTGAGGTTTCAATGAAGAGGATCTCTCCACCATTTTCGGTCCACGCAAGCCCTGTAGCCACTCCGATCCGATCCTTCTCTTGGGCTACCTCTTTAAAGAATTTACGAGGCCCTAAAAATTCCTCTACCCTTCCCTCATCAATGAGTTCAGGAGGGGTATTTCCCATGGCAATCTCCTTGGCCACCTTTCGACAGACCGAGGCAATCTCCCTTTCTAAATTTCTTACCCCGGCCTCACGCGTATATTCTCGAATTATCTTCCGGACCGCTTCGGGGGTAAAAGAGAGGGGATCATCTTTTAGTCCATTTTCCTCTTTCTGGTGAGGGATCAGAAATTGAAAGGCGATCTTTTCTTTCTCTTCCTCTGTATAGCCTGGAAGCTGGATCACCTCCATTCGGTCCAATAAAGCAGGGGGAATCGGAGAGAGGGTATTCGCGGTGGCAATAAAAAGGACATGGGAAAGATCGAAAGGGACATCGAGATAATGATCTGTAAAGGAGAAATTCTGTTCCGGGTCAAGGGCTTCAAGTAAAGCGGCGGCTGGATCTCCTCGAACATCTACTCCTATCTTATCCACCTCATCGAGCATAAATACCGGATTGGAAGTCTCCGCCCGACGGATCTCCTGGATGATCCGACCTGGAAGAGCTCCTACATAGGTTCGGCGGTGACCTCGAATCTCGGCCTCATCCTTTACCCCGCCCAAGGAGATGCGAATGAACTTTCTTTCCAAAGCCCGAGCGATCGAACGGCCCAGGGACGTTTTTCCCACTCCTGGAGGACCCACAAAACAGAGGATCGGACCTTTCATGGGTTCCTTTAATTTCTTGACCGCCAGAAACTCCAAGATCCGTTCCTTGACCTTTTCAAGGTCATAATGATCTTCATTGAGAATTCTGGAGGCCCTCGCAAGATCCAGATTGTCCGGCGTCCTTTTATTCCAGGGCATCGTGATGAGATAATCGAGATAAGTTCTGGAAACCGTATATTCAGCGGAGATAGGATTCATCCTTTCTAATCGATGGATCTCTTTATAGGCAATCTCTTCCACTTTTTGGGGCATTCCAGCCAATCGGACTTTTTCTCGAAGTTCATGGATCTCGGCCAGATAGGGATCCTCCTCTTGCATCTCCTTCGGACTTCTCATTGATGTTCGATGGGAGGATTCTCTTGGAGCCCGCCCCATCTCTTTATTGGGTGCAAGAAATGGATGGATTCTCGAAGAAAGGGACTGAACTTCGCGACTGAAAAATTGATAAACCCTTTTCAGACGCTCAAGAGGATCGATGGTCTCAAAGATCTCCACCCTGTCTTTCCATTCGAGATTGAGAGAGATAGCAATCAGATCGGCTAATCGGCCCGGATGATCGATCTTATCCAACGTCTTTAATAAATCTTCTGGAAGAGATTTTCCTACAGAGAGAGACAGTTTAAATAGGGTTCCAATACTCTGAACCAGGGTTTCTGAAAGGACGCTCTTCTCCACGTACTCATTTATTTCCTTGATTTCAGCCCTAAAGTAAGGCCTCTCAAAGAGGACATTTCGGAGAGCCACTCTGGTCAATCCCTCTACAAAGATTTTCATCCCTTTGCTTGGTAATTTCACGGAGTGGAGGATTCGACAGACGGTTCCGATGGAAAGCAGATCTCTGGGTTGAGGTTCTTTGATGGAAGGATCTCGCTGAGAAACACAGCCAATGAGATTATTTTCAGAGACGGTCTTATAGAGAAGGGTGAAGGCCTCATCCGATTCAAAAAAAAGAGGCAGAACCATATAAGGGAAGATGACTATCTCCCTAAGAGGGATAAAGGATAATCGTTGTGGAAGGACGTAGCTTTCTGGTTTATAAAGGTTTCTCATCGAAATCCTTTGAAATCAATGGGTATAAATATTATATGAAAAAAGAAAGGTTTGTCAACGGAGGTTTAAAACGGCTTTAATTTCATAGAAGGCATTCTCATTACACCAATCCCTCTGTCCTACGACCATCCCTCGGAGGATTCCCTCTTGGTCAATGAGGAAGGCAGTTGGGATCATCCTCACCCCATAGAGTCGGGCGATCTTTTCCCCTGGATCCAAGAGAACGGGGAGGGTGATGTGAAGATCCTTGACAATTCTCCTCACCCGTTTCTCTTTTTCTCCATCTACCGCAATCGTGAAAATGCGAAGCTCGTCTTTCATCTGCCGAGCCAATTTCTGCAGCAACACGATATCCTCTTTGCATGCAGGGCAGAAGGATCCCCAGAAAAATAAGAGAAAAGGTCTTCCCTTCATTTCAGAAAGGTGAATCTCTTTCCCATCCAAATCTTTTAAAGAAAAAGAAGGGGCCTCCTTTTTTATGAGGATTTTCTGAATTCCAAAAGAATCAGAGAAGACATAGAATCCATCTAAGACAAGAACAGGGAGAAGGAGTCCCCCTATGAGGGACCCCAAAAATAAAAATTTTTGTCTTATCATATCAAAATCCTTCTATTTAAAATTCTAAACCATCTTCTTCTATCGGTCAATGATTAACAAGATTTCTCATTCGTGGAATCCCTCAGTCAGAGATGGGAAATAAGCCCGAGAGGTATTGGAGAAACCCTTCAGTGAGGGATTCCCTCTTTCGTTTAAGTTTTACTTGAAAAATGGTCTGAGAAGTGGTAAGTTGGCCTACATAGAAGACTTAGGAGGAGGAGGAGGGGATGGCTGGCGTCAATAAAGTCATTTTAATCGGAAACTTAGGGGCAGATCCCGAGATCAGATATCTTAGCAATGGAACCGCCGTGGCAAATTTTAGGATAGCGACTACAGAGAATCGAATCAATCGCTCCGGGGAGAAGGTCTCCTTTACAGAATGGCATCGAATTGTTGCCTTCGGTCGGCTGGCTGAGATCTGCAAGGACTACCTCAATAAAGGGAAACAGGTTTACATTGAAGGACGTCTTCGAACTCGTCAGTGGGAAGATAGGAATGGAAACCGCCGATCTACCACAGAGGTCATTGCCCTTCAGATGCAAATGCTTGGCCCACCTGGTGCCACCGTGGAGATTCCGATTCCCGAGAAAGAATTTGAGATCGAAACCGAAGAGATTCCTGAGCCGGATGAAGAGGTTCCCTTTTAAAAGAGAAATCGCCTCATACTCACGTTGAAAAGTAGGCCTATCCCCATCATGGTGGAAAGAAGAAAAGACCCTCCATAGCTCAGTAGCGGCAGTGGAATTCCTACTACAGGCATCATCCCCATGACCATCCCCATATTGATAAAAGTATGCCAGAAGAGCATGGAGACAGCTCCAAAAGAGAGAATGGCACTGAACCGATCCTTCGATTGGACGACCACACGAAGGCCCCATAGGATGAGAATGAAATAGAGGCCCATCACCACTAAACATCCCACTAAACCCCATTCCTCGGCAAGGGCGGAGAAGATAAAATCGGTATGGGGTTCTGGGAGAAATCCTAATTTGCACTGGGTTCCCTTCATAAAACCTTTTCCTAAGACGCCTCCAGAGCCGATAGCAATCTTTGATTGGAGAAGATGGTAGCCCGCTCCCAAAGGGTCTAATTCAGGATTAAGGAAAGTCAGGATTCGCCTTTTCTGATATTCCTTGAGGAGACTCCATCCCAAAGGGATGAGAGAGGCCCCTATCCCCATCAGAAGGAGGAGGGAGGAGAAACGAATTTTGACAAAGAGGAGGATCGAAAAGAAGATCAGAATCAGAATGATCGCCGTTCCTAAATCGGGCTGTTTCAGGATGAGAAGCACTGGGATCAAAAGAAAGAGGAAGGGAAGGGAGAGTTCTTTTAGAGAGTAGCCCTTGCGATCAGGAGGTTTTTGATAAAACTTGGCCAGGGCGATAATCAAAGCAATCTTCATCAATTCGGATGGCTGAAAAGAAAAGGAACCCATCCGAATCCATCTCCTTGCCCCTGAGGTGATCACGCCAAATCCATATACCAAGATCAGAAGGAGCAGGAAAATAAAGAAGAGGGGATAAGCAAAGTCGGCATAATATCGATATTCGATGAAGGCTACCGCCCACATGACCACCAGACCTATCCCCAACCAAAGGATCTGTTTAAGAAAAAGGGGTGAGAGAGTCCCCTCTCCATTAGAGGTAAAACTGTAGAGATTGAGAAGGCCTATAGAGGAGAGAAGAAGGACGACTCCAAGAATCCTCCATTCAAAATGGGTAAAAAGGCGACGATCAATCATATTCTCCCTCCTCAAGATCTTTCGGCCCTTTTTCAGGAGGGGAAGGGGGAAGATGGAAAAAGGCCTCGATGACTTTTCGGGCGATGGGGACCGCGGCGACGGCTCCAAATCCTCCATGTTCCACGAGAACGGAGAGGGCGATTTTTGGATCCTCATAAGGGGCAAAGGCGACAAACCAGGCATGATCTCGATGCTTCAAGGGAAGTCGATAGAGCTGTCCTCTTTTAAAATCTTCTGGCATCCGGACTACCTGGGCTGTTCCTGTTTTTCCAGCAATCTGGAATCCCTTTAAGGCACAGCCCGCACCAGTCCCATGAGGATCATGGACCACACCTCTTAAGGCTTCTCGAACGATTCGAAGGGTCTCTTCAGAGATGTCCACCTGATCGATCTCTACCGGAGAGTACTCCCGAATGAGTTCCCCATAAAGGTTCTCCACCCGTTCTACTATTTGGGGAAGATAGATCTTTCCTCCATTGGCAATAATGGAAATGAGTTGGGCGAGTTGGAGAGGCGTGCTATTCAGATAGCCTTGCCCTACGGCCAAAGAAAGGGTCTCCCCACTATACCAGGGGACTCCAAAACGTTTCTTTTTCCAGGAGGTCGAAGGAACGGTTCCTGTTTTTTCATGAGTCAGTGAGATCCCTGTCTTTTTCCCTAACCCGAGTTCGCTGGCGTAATAGGCTATCGCATCCACCCCCACTTTTAATCCTACTTGATAGAAGTAGACATCGCAGGATTCCACGAGGGCGCGATGGAGGTTTATCGTTCCATGCCCTTTCTCCTTCCAGCATCGAAACGAGCGGTTTCCATAGGGGAACGTTCCATTGCAATGAAACTGGGTGTGGGGATGAATGGCTCCTGTTTCAAGCCCAGCGATGGCCGTCACAATCTTGAATACGGAGCCTGGAGGGTATTGTCCCTGGATGGCCTTGTTTTGAAGGGGGCAGAAAGGATCTTCTAATAATTCTTTCCATTCTGCGGGAGAGACCACCCGTGCAAAGACGGAAGGATCAAAGGAGGGTTTGCTCACCATGGCCAATATTTTCCCTGTTTTTGGATCCATGGCAACGAGGGCCCCATTCTTTCCTTCGAAAGCCTCTTCGGCGACCCGCTGGAGATCGAGGTCGATCGTCAAAATGACGTTGTGGCCTGGAATGGACTCTACACTTCCGAGTTCTCGAATCTCTCTTCCCAAGGCATCCACTTCGATCTGGCGACCCCCATCCACTCCTTTGAGATCCTTTTCCCAGAAAGATTCCACCCCTGACTTTCCAATAAAGGCACCTATTCGATATCTCTGATCCCTTCTCTCCTTTAACTCATTTTCATCAATCTCACCTAAATAGCCGATGAGATGAGAGGCCAGAGTTCCATAAGGGTAGAATCGTCTGGGCATGACATCCACCTGAAGGCCTGGCAGATGGATCAGATTCGATTCAAGGAGACACAATTGATTCCAATCGATATCCGATTTGATCTTAATGGGTCGATAGGCCGGTCTCTTTTTTTCGCTCCTAAGCTTCTCTTCAATCTCCTCCAACGGGAGGTGAAGAAGGGTGGCGACCTTTCCTAATACTTCTGGATTTCTTTTTAAATCCTCAGGGATGAGGAAGACTTCAAAGGAAGGTCGGCTCTGGGCTAATATTCGGCCTTTTCTGTCCAGGATCATCCCTCGATCAGCAATCTGTTCACGGATTCGGATGCAGTTGGTTTCGGAAAGACGCCTAAATTCACTTCCCTTAAAGACCTGAAGGTACCATAGATGGAGAAAGAGGAGAAGGAAGGTCACTCCTGCAAAGATCTTAAGGTAAGGATATCTTTCTTTAAAATCCTCCAGTCGCTGGGAATTGAGTTCTATCATTATCCTGTCTCCCCACTGCCGAATTTAGATTCAGAACTCAATAAAAAGAACCCTTTATGGAAGAGAAAGAAGAGGAGAGGGGACAGCAGGGCGGTTGAAAGAGAGTGGGGAAGAAAGTGAGAGAAGAGAAGGGGAAGAAGCGTCCTCCATGATTCTGGGTTGAGGATTCGAAGAAGAAGGAGAATCAGGAGTCCCTCTAACCATATAAAGAGGAAAACAAAGATGGACTGAAAGGAGGGACGTTCGAGATAGAGATGATTTTTGAAGGAGTGAGCAAGAAAAAAAAGGATGGGCCGAGTAAGGGTATAAAGGCCGAACATATTTCCTGAGAAAAGGTCCATCCCATATCCGAAGAAAAGGGCTAAAACTCCCCCGGAGACAAGAGGGGAGGAGAGTCCCATAAAGAGGATAAAGATAAGAATGAGATCAGGCCTGACTCTATAAAAAGGGGAAAGGGTGAGGAGCGTGGATTGAAGAGTGAAAAGAAGGATTCCTAAAAAGAGAGTTAGAACGATCTTCTTCATTTCGTTTTTTTCATTGGTTTCCCTTTTTCGGGCGGAGGAATAAACGTCTCTGTCACAATCAGCACTTCTTCCAATTTAGTGAAATCCACCTTAGGAATCAATTCAGCATATTGAAAGACCCCATGGCTCTCTTTCTCTATTTTTGTAATCTCCCCGATCGCCAATCCTTTCGGAAAATTTCCAGTCAATCCGGAAGTAATGACCCTATCCCCTACATTCACCTCCTCTGAACGTAAGAGGTATTTTAAATAGCAGCGATTTTCTCCCGTTCCTTTGACCAGGGCTTTCGCCCTCGTCCTCTCCACCATCGCGTCCACCGCACTATTATAGTCGGTGATCAGGAGAACGATCGAATGGTAAGGTCCGGTTTTAAGGATTTGACCGACGACCCCTTCTGGTGAAAGGACGGCCATCCCTCTCTGAACCCCATCTCTCTCCCCCTTGTTCAGGGTTAGGCTTTTAAACCAGGAGGTCGGATCTCGACCAATCACCTCAGCCGCCACCATTTTCATCGAGAAACTATCACGGAATTGAAGGAGTTTTCGAAGCCTCTCACTGGAGGAGGCCAGAGCCTTCATTTCCTGATTCTCTCTTTCTAATCGGGCGATTTTCTGTTTGAGGATCCTATTCTCTTTTTCAAGCTCGACTAAAAAGAGATAGCCATAAAAGAGACCTTTGACTTCATTGAAAATAGAGGTAGCCCCTTTTTGGAAGGGAGAATAGAGTTCGATGAGGAAGGCATCCAGACCCTCCACCCCACCCTTTTGTTTCACCCTCAGAGACATCAATATGAGGGCAAAGAGGAGGAGAAGAATCACGATGGTGAGAAGGGTATATCTTCGAGAGAGGAAAAGACTCCTCATCCTCATGAATCACTAATACTGAAACGTCACGGTTCGAAGAAGATGTTCATTGTCGAGAACCTTTCCTGCACCCAACACGATAGCGGAAAGAGGATCATCGGGGATAGTAATGGGAAGCCCCGTCACTTCTCTCAAAAGAACATCTAAATTCTTCAACAAAGCCCCTCCTCCTACGAGGACAATCCCTTTTTCTGCGATATCCGCGGCCAGTTCTGGAGGGGTTTCTTCAAGGGTAATCCGTACCGTGTCGATAATCATATTGATGGATTCGGCCAAGGCCTCACGGACTTCTTCACTGTTGATTTCGAGGGTCTTGGGAATCCCTGTCACCAAGTCCCTCCCTTTGATTTCGATGGTCTCGGGATGTTCTTCTGGATAGGCCGTCCCGATATTGATCTTAATCAGTTCTGCAGTTCGTTCACCGATCAATAGATTATATTTTCTTTTCACATACTGGACAATCGCCTCATCCATCTTATCTCCGGCAACCCGAATGGATTGACTCGTGACGATTCCCGAAAGGGAGATGACAGCGACCTCCGTCGTTCCCCCACCGATGTCCACAATCATATTTCCGGAGGCTTCGGTAATCGGCAATCCAGCCCCAATCGCTCCGGCCATAGGTTCTTCGATGAGATAGATTTCCCTTGCCCCTGCAGATTGGGCCGATTCCCTCACCGCCCTTTTCTCCACCGGCGTAATTCCGGAAGGGACGGAGATCACCACTCGAGGCCGGATTAAGGCCTTTCGATTATGGACCTTAGAAATAAAGTACCGGAGCATCTCCCCGGTAATCTCAAAGTCTGCGATCACGCCGTCCTTCATAGGGCGAATCGCATAGATAGATCCAGGGGTACGCCCTAGCATTTCTTTGGCTTCACGGCCGACGGCAATAATATGTTTGTCACCCCGGGCATCCCTGCGAACCGCGACCACAGAAGGCTCCGAGGAGACGATCCCTTTTCCTTTCACATAGACCACCGTATTGGCCGTTCCGAGATCGATAGCTAAATCTGTTGAAAAAAGACCCCACAGGGAATCGAATACCATACGAATCCTTTCGATTATTCCAGTTGCCCTATCTTAACAAATCCTACCTAACGATTCAAGATAAATATTTTTCCAAGAGTAACCCCTCTCTCAGGCCATTCCCCCAATTGAGTGGTGGGTGATTCCATTCCTGCATGATGTCACTTATCGGTGGGGATGGTAAAACAGGCGCCCGTGAGGGTTGACGCCTGAAGAGTTAAATTTTAAATGACATCGAAATGCTTGGATCGAAAGGGGAACTTGTATTTTTAAAAGGGATTGATTAAGATTGGGATTCAAGAAAGGAGACCCTCTATGCTCAGGATTTTAAGAGAACATGCCTCTTCCTGGATGCTGCGAGGAATTCTTATCCTGGTAGCCGTGACCTTTATCTCCTGGGGAGGCTATTCATTGATCCGCGAAAAGAGACCCACCTATGCAGCGAAGGTCAATGGAGAGGTAATCAGTCTCAAGGAATATCACGAAGCCCTTCAGAATGTCATCAAACAGTATCGGGAGGCCCTGGGATCGGCTTTTACCGAAAAGATGATGGAGGAGATGAAAATCAAAGAGAATGTTTTGGATGAACTCATTTCTCGTCTCCTCATCCTTCAGGAAGGGAAGAGGTTGGGAATAAACACTTCGGATGAAGAATTGAAAAGGATGATCGAATCCCACCCCTCCTTTCAGATCAATGGCCGGTTTGATCCTCGCCTCTATGAAAGATTCCTCCGTCTCAATCGCCTGAGCGCAGGGGAGTTTGAACAGATGCAAAAGGAGAATCTCCTTTACCTGAAGGTGGTCAATCTGATCAAGCTCGGTGGAGGAAAGGTCTCTGAAGGAGAGCTGTGGGATGCCTATCTCTTTGAGAATGAACGAATTAACCTCCATTTTATTAAAGTCTCCTCCCATCTCTTCCAGAAAGAGGTAAGTGCCAATGAGATTGAGATGAAGGATTATTATCAGAAACACCAGGAGGAGTTTCGAATCCCTGCCTTGATCAAGGTTCAATATCTTGCCTTTCGGCCCTCCGATTTCGAAGCCACCCTCCAAATTTCTCCCGATGAGGTTAAACGGTTCTATGAGCTTCGAAAGGAGAGTTTCAAAACACCCAGGCGTGTCAGGGTAAGAGAGATTCTTCTGTCTGTGGACCCACAGGATTCAAACGAAAAGGTGGAGGAGAAAAGGAAGAGGGCTGAGGAGATCTTAGAGAAAGCGAAAAAGACCAAAGATTTTGCCTCTCTGGCCAAACAATACTCTCAATCTCCTTCTGCTTCTAAAGGGGGAGATTTAGGGTGGATCGAGGAAGGGATGGTTGAAGAGGCCCTTCAAAAGGTCCTCTTTTCAACCCAACCAGGGCAACTCAGTGGGGTGATCAGAGGAAGAGCGGGTTTCTATATTTTTAAAATTGAGGAAGTGATGGAAGAGAAACAAAGAACTCTGGAGGAGGTAAGGGATCAGATTCTTCAATCCCTAAAAAAAGAAAAGGCAAAGGCCGTGGCTTCTCGAAGGGCAGATGATGCCTTTTATTCCCTCTTTCGGAGCCGAGAGTTAGAAACCTATGCCCGGGAAAAGAATGTCCCTATCAAAACCACCGATTTTATAAAAGAGGGAGATGAGGTTCCAGAAATCGGAAGGAATCCTTCCTTCTATTCCAGTGCCCTTTCCCTTAAAGTGGGAGAGATTTCTCCGGTTCTCTCCCTCGGGCCAAACTTTTATATTCTAAAATTGTTGGAGAAGAAAGAATCCCGGATCCCCTCCTTCGAAGAGGTGAAAGAGGAGGTCTACCGAAAAGTCATCGGGATGAAAGCAGAGGAAAAGGCTCGAGAGTTTTCGGAAGGGATCCTTAAAGAGATTCAAGCAGGAAAAGAGATCAAGGAGGTGGCCCATGGGAAAAGACTCTCTGTAGAGGAAACAGGATTTTTTAACCGTGCTTCAGGAGTCATTCCCAAGATCGGTCCGGCTACGGAGTGGATATCCATCGTTTCTTCTCTATCCGCAAAGAACCCCGTTCCCAAAGAGGTCATCAAGACAAAAGAAGGTTACTTTATTGTGAAGCTTCACCAGATCGAGGCTCCCGATCCTGAAAAATTTTCCTCTCAAAAAAAGGGATTGGAGAGGAGGTTAGTCTATCAGCGACAAGAAGAGTTTTTCAGAAATTGGCTTCAGCAATTGAGGGCAAAAGCCAAGGTCGAAATTAATAAAGAGATCCTTTAATTTCTTGGAGAGGGGAAGATGAAGGAACTTCTACAGAAAAGAATCCTGGTCACAGGGGGAGCCGGTTTTTTGGGTTCTCACCTCTGTGAACACCTTTTGAGGAAGGGAGAGGATGTCCTCTGCGTGGACAACTTCTATACAGGAACAAAAAGAAATATCGCTCACCTCTTAGACCAACCCTATTTTGAACTCCTCCGTCACGACATCACCTTCCCCCTCTATGTCGAGGTAGATGAAATATATAATCTTGCCTGCCCGGCTTCTCCTGTTCACTATCAGAATGACCCCGTTCAGACGACAAAAGTAAACGTCCATGGGTCCATCAATATGCTCGGGCTGGCCAAACGATTGAGAGCCAAGATCCTTCAGGCCTCTACCTCCGAGGTCTATGGAGATCCTACGATCCATCCTCAGCCTGAAACCTATTGGGGAAATGTCAATTGTATTGGACCTCGTTCCTGCTATGACGAAGGGAAGCGATGTGCCGAAACCCTGTTCTTTGATTATCATCGACAGTATAAGATCAAGATCAAAGTCGCACGGATTTTCAATACCTATGGTCCCCGAATGCATCCCAATGATGGACGGGTGATTTCTAATTTTATCCTTCAGGCCCTGCGAAACGAACCTATCACTGTCTATGGAGATGGGCTCCAGACCCGATCCTTCTGTTATGTGGACGATATGATTGAGGGACTGACCCGACTCATGGATACTCCTGATGAGATTACCGGTCCAATCAATCTCGGTAATCCGGAGGAGATCTCCATCCTTGAATTAGCCCAAAAGATCATCGAACTCACGGGTTCAAGATCCAAAATTCTTTTTAAACCTCCTCCGGTAGATGATCCAAGGCATCGCCAGCCCCTGATCGATCTCGCAAAAGAAAAGTTGGGATGGACCCCAAAGACCCCTCTGGTGGAGGGACTCAAGAAGACCATCCAATATTTTGAAGAACTCCTTAGAGGAGGCTATCCCTATTAAAAAGCAATCAATGTCTTTTGCGGGTGGGGAAGGAGAGCTGTCTCTGAGATTCAGGGTAAGGAATCCCGAAATGTTGATAGGCTAATTCGGTAGCCTTTCTTCCATTCTGCATCCTTGCCACAAAACCAATCTTTAAGAGATAGGGTTCAATCATATCGATCAAGGTATCCGCTTCCTCTTGGAGGGTTGCCGCAATGGCCTCCAGGCCAACAGGTCCTCCGTGATAGTATCGAATAATCGTCTCGATAAATCTTCGATCGAGACCGGTCAGTCCGATCTCATCCACGCCCTCTAAACGGAGGGCTTCATCTGCGACTTCTCGATTGATCCTTCCCGGCCCCCGGATTTCGGCATAATCTCGAACCCTCTTGAGAAGACGGTTAGAGATCCTTGGGGTACCTCGGGATCGTTTGGCAATCTCTTCTGTCCCTCCCTCATCGATGGGGATATTGAGAAGGGCAGCAGAACGTTTTACCACCTGACAGAGTTCTTCTGTAGTGTAGAAATCAAGATTTCTCAGGATACCGAACCTTTCTCGAAGGGGAGCCGAAAGGAGTCCTGCTCGTGTGGTCGCTCCAACAAGGGTGAATCGTTCCAGACGATATCGGTGGCTTCGGGCATGGGCTCCCTTATCAAATATGAAATCGATACAGAAATCCTCCATGGCCGGATAAAGAAACTCTTCCACGACCTTGGGGAGTCGGTGAATTTCATCGATAAAGAGGACATCCCCTCTCTCTAAGTGGGTAAGGATGCTAATTAAATCTCCTCCCTTTTCAAGGGCCGGTCCTGAGGAGGTAATAATTCGGACACCCATCTCATTTGCAATGATATGGGCGAGAGTCGTCTTGCCTAATCCAGGGGGAGAATGGAAAAGGATATGATCAAGAGGTTCTCCCCTCCTTTTGGCCGCTTCGATGGCAATCTCCAGGGTTTCCACGACCTGCCTCTGGCCGATATACTCTGAGAGTCTTCGGGGTCTCAGATCAAGGAGTTCCCCTCCCGTGGTGGAGCTTTCGACGCCACCATTTTTCTTTTCCTGAGATTCTTTTTCGGTTTTTGCCATGGATTTCCCTTTACCTTCCTCTCTTTTTATTCGGATTTGGAGAGGGGCCCTCCTTTTTGACCTCGGTAGACTTCTTCAAAGAGTTCTTCCGGTGTGGTGATGCTCGGATTCCTCTCCAAGGCCTCTCTCACCATTCTTTGAGCCTCACTCACCTTATGGCCAAGATCTTTTACCAGAACTTCTTCAACCTGCTTCTTAAAATCGATGATCTCCCCTTCAGCAGGAATCTGATCCTCCCTCATCAGGGCAAATTTTCCTACTTTTCCGTGAAGGGTCGCAATGATTTTATCGGCTGTTCTTTTCCCGATCCCCCTGAGCTTTTCGAGGGTCTTTGAATCCCTTTCTTCAATAGCTCGGGCGATTTCAGGAATAGGGAGGGTGAGGGCCTTGGCCGCAGTGGGAGGCCCGATATCCTCTACAGTGATAAACTTTTCGAAAAACTCTTTTTCGGGTTCGTGGTTGAAACCGATGAGAAGGGGTTTAGGATGCCGCTCGGTCTGATGATAAGAGATATAGAGTCTCACGACCTCTCCGTCCTCTCCAGCCTTTTTGGAATTGAACGTTTTTCGGACAATGGCCGGGAGGAGGATCTCATAGCCAACGCCATTGGTTAATACGACGACTCGATCCTCTTCTTTTTTAAGAAGTTTTCCTTCTATGTATCGGATCATTTTCCATCCGTTTCAGCCCAGACCCACTTTTGATGTCCTGCTACCATCTAAAATTTCTATTCCGCGAAAGTCCAGTTAATGCCAAAGCGAGTGCATCGCCCGCATGACTTGAGCTGAGGGGTTTTTCAATCCTGAGAATTTGACGGATGGCCCTCTTGATTTGTTCCTTGTCTGCTCTGCCACTTCCGGTGAGCGCGTATTTCACTTCCGTCGGTCTAACCTCCATGACAGGGATCCCTTCCTCTTGGGCCATAAGGTAGATGACTCCCCTGACTTCTCCAAGCTGGATAGCCGCCTTTGGATACTGTTTTAACACAAACACCTCTTCAAGGACCAAAAAATCGGGTTTCCATTTTTCGAGAACTTCTTTCAAGCTATCATAAATCGTTTTCAATCGGAAGGAGAGTGGGGAATTGGATCTCGTTCGGATGGCTCCCCATTCACAAGCCCTTCCTCCATAATCTAAGGCCTCTACCACTCCGAAGCCTGTCATGGCCAATCCTGGATCGATCCCGATCGCCTTCATGGCACCCCTTAGATGTAGAAAAAGCCACCCCATCGTTTTCTTGCTTGAGGTGGCTTTTATAAATCATCCGAGAGAGTCTTCTTTAGGCACTAAGCCTTTCCATCTCCTCGTCGGAAATATCGAAGTTGGCATAAACTTTCTGCACGTCGTCTGAATCTTCAAGCCCCTCCATCAATTTCAACATCTGTTCCGCCTCTTTCCCGCTTAACCTGACGGTCGTCTGTGGAACCATGGTGACCTCTGCGTAGTTGAGTTTAAATCCAGCCTCTTCCAATGCCCTCCTCACTTCCTCAAACTGGGATGGAGGGGTGGTGACTTCAAAATCTTTTCCGGTATCCTTGACATCGAGAGCCCCTTTCTCTAAGGCCACTTCGATCAGACGGTCTTCATCCACGCCATTTTTATCGATAAGGATCAGGCCTTTCTTTTCAAACATCCATGAGACGCAACCTGACTCTCCTAAACTCCCGTTGTATTTAGAGAAGATGTGTCTGATATCCGCTACGGTTCGGTTTTTATTATCGGTCAAGACCTCTACCATCATGGCCACTCCACCTGGGCCATATCCTTCATAAATGAGGTCTTCGTAATGGGTCCCTTCCAGCTCTCCAGTTCCTTTTTTAATCGCCCTCTCGATATTCTCTTTGGGCATATTTTCTGCTTTAGCAGCAAGGACAGCAGATCGGAGTCTGGGGTTGGCATTGATATCTCCTCCCCCCAATCTGGCGGCGACCATAATCTCACGGATAAGCTTTGTAAAGATCTTTCCTCGTTTGGCGTCTGCCGCCCCTTTTTTTCGTTTAATCGTGCTCCATTTTGAATGACCGGACATATCGCCCTTACCCTTTGAAATGAATGGTGGGCGCTACTGGATTTGAACCAGTGACCTCCTGCGTGTGAAGCAGGCGTTCTCCCCCTGAACTAAGCGCCCAAGTGCTATTTATTTTATTAGATTCTACCGAAAAGTCAACCCTGAGATCCAATTTGTAAGAAGTAACGCTCCAGGATCATCCATTGTAGGGTATCCAAGGGTCTTCCATAACCCTTCTCCTTTTGTAGGGCTCGAATCCCACAGATAATACAAACCGAGATGGGATCGGATTTTCCTACTCCCCTCACATTCTTCATCATTGGATCGGTGAGGAGTTTCATTCTCAGTCCTTTTACGAAATGGTAAAGATCACGATAGACGGGGAAGAAAGGAGAGGATTCAGGCTTTCCTTCATAAGGGAAAAGGTGTCTCCGAATTCCTTCCCTTAATGCTTCAGACCAGCTTTTTAACCGGACCTCTTCTATCTCCTTTCGCAATACTTCTAAGATATCCGTATGCCCAATATTCCAGTCCATCAGCTCATCCATGAGCTCCTCATAGGTTCGCGTTTCTTTACCCAAGGAAGCCTCATCCCTTCCTTCTTGACCTCCTCGTTTACCCTTAGTAAAAAGATCGGTAATCTTCATCGTTTCTCCTTTGCCCCGGAGGTCTTCATCTTTCCCCCTGGAAGCGATGGTTAGAATCTAATAATAAAAGAAATACTCCCTTACTCATTCCTCTTATTGTGGTTGGCCCTATATAAAAGCTATATATGAATCTGCGTTCTAAGATTTCAGAGGCCTCCCTTTCGGCCCTATAGATATCCACACCCTTCAGTGAAGAATTACAAAAATTAGATAACCCCTCACTGAAGGGTGAAAATAAATTTAAGCCCGACAGGAGTATTTCCGAAACCCATAGAACGCGGATGGATTGAATATAAATAGGTTCTACGAATCCATCCATTGTAGAAATGGGTTTCTGATTAAAACAAACCAAAGTAACGATTTCTATGGACCATTTAAGGTAGCCGCACCATGGGTTTCTCCAATACCCCTCTCGGGCTTATTTCCCACTTCTGAGTGAGGAATTGCAAAAATTAGAAAAAAAAGATTGACATTCTATCCTCAACTAATATAATACATATCGCTCTTAAATGGAACAAATTTTTTTAATGACCTCTTGTGTCATTCTGATGGACTTTCATGGATATTAAACGAGATTACTATGAGGACATTGAACTTTTCAAAAGTGGTACCATCCTCGTCTGGTCCATCCTCTTTCTTATCTTTTTAGCCATTTTCCCATGGATCATTACGAAGTATCATCCATTGGGATTCTCTATTTACATTGCCAATCTCATTGCTGTCCATGCCCTTGTGGCCATAGGATTAAATATCTTGGTAGGCTATACGGGGCAGATCTCCTTGGGACATGCTGGATTTTTCGCCATCGGTGCCTTTACCACTATCCTTCCTATCCTGAAGTGGAACTTTCCCTTTTTTGTTGCCCTTCCTATTGCGGGTTTCATCTCCTCCATTTTTGGATTCATATTGGGGTTGCCAGCACTTCGTTTGAAAGGTCCTTACCTTGCCATCGCCACCCTCGGGTTTGGAATGACGATTACGACGATTATCAAACATATGGAATTCTTTGGAGGGAGGATGGGACTGCAAGCTCCCAAGCTTGAGGTTTTAGGCACCCCATTGAAAGACATCCATTTTTACTATCTGATTATGGCGGTGGCTGTCCTGATGACTATTGGAGCCATTAAGTTGATGAAGACAAGGGTGGGACGAGCCTTCATCGCCATTCGGGACAGTGATATTGCTGCCGAAGCAATGGGAGTAAATCTCACTTATTACAAAACCCTTTCTTTTGCTGTAAGTGCTTTTTATACCGGGGTGGCCGGGGGACTCTATGCCTTCATCTTAGGCTTCATCAATCCTGAGAGTTTCCATCTCATCATGTCCATCACCTTTTTGGCGATGGTTGTGGTCGGTGGATTGGGATCGATCATGGGATCTATTGCAGGGGCGGCGTTGATGACCTATCTGGATATTAAACTTCAGGCCATTCAGGATCTCCCAGCCATTGGACCAGCCCTGTTTGCTTTTTCGCAGAAGTATATGAGTGTAGCCGGAATTTCAAACATTGCAGTGATTGTCTATGGATTGATCATGATCCTGATTGTTCTCTTTGAGCCCTTAGGAATATTCGGATTCTGGATCCGAACCAAGAAGTACTGGAAGACGTGGCCCTTTTAATATTTTAAATCCGAATTTCGAAGCACGAAATTCGAAACAATTGGATTTGGGATTTGTTTCGGATTTCGATGTTCGGATTTCGAGTTTCTTATTGGAGAGAAGCATGTTTGGTCAGTTGATTATGAGTGGATTGGCGGTGGGCGCCTGCTATGCCCTTTTGGCTCTGGCCATGGTCATCATCTATAAAACCTCTGAGGTACTCAATTTTGCCCAGGGAGAGATGGCAATGGTCAGTACCTTTGTGGCCTTTACGATCCTGGAAACATACCATATCCCTTTCCAATGGGCCATTCTCCTTACTTTTTTATTTGCCATCCTTCTGGGTATCTTTTTCGAAGTCGTCTTTCTGAGACAGGCAAAGGATCCTACTGTACTGGGATTGATCATCATCACCCTTGGATTCGAAATGATGCTGATGGGATTTGCGGGCTGGAAGTGGGGACCGGATCAACGATCTTTTCCCTTCCCGGTTTCCAATATCGAAACCTATAATATCTATGGGTTAATCATCAGTAAGATTAACTTCTGGACCATTATCGTTTCCCTCACCCTGATGTTTATCCTCTTTCTCTTTTTCAGATATACGAAATTGGGAACCGCCATGAGGGCAACTCAACAGAATCCGCTAGCGGCGAGGGTCATGGGAATTCGAACCAAGAGGATTTTATCCTTCACCTGGGCCCTCAGTTCTCTGATCGGGGCAGTTGCAGGGATGCTTGTTGCGGCCCTGGGAGTTCTTGATCCCCCTATGATGATGGATCCTCTTTTAAAAGGTTTTGCAGCAGGGGTCTTGGGAGGAATGACGAGCCTTCCGGGAACGGCGATCGGGGGAGCGATTTTGGGAATTATCGAGAATCTCTTCGGAGGTTATGTCTCTCTGGCTTTTAAATCGGTTGTGGCTTTCGCTATCATTGTGTTAATGTTATGCATTAAACCGAGTGGTCTCTTAGCAAGACATTATGTGAAGAAAGTATAAATTCAAATCAAAGAAAGGAGGAGAGGAAGATGGTCAAAAAAAGGGTATTTTTTACTTCAGGATTTTTCTTTCTCACTATTTGGTTTATGGTCTCAATAACTTCGGCTCAAACCGTGAGGGGAGTGACAGATACCGAAGTGCTCATCGGACAATGGGGACCTCAGACCGGTCCCGCTGCCCCATGGGGAGCAGTGGCAAGAGGAACCGATCTGCTGGTAAGGATTATCAATGAAGAGGGAGGAATTCATGGAAGAAAATTCAAATACTTCCTTCGCGATGATTCTTATATGCCTGCAAAGACGAAGGCTATCGCCAAAGAGTTTGTAGAGCAGATCGGAGTTTTTGCAGTGGTAGGAGGTGTAGGAGTGGCCTGTGGAATGACGGCCAGAGACTATTTGATGGAAAACAAAGTCCCATGGTGTGGACCTGTCACAGGGGTCTATGAATGGATCACTCCCATCCAGAAATATCTCTTTGCGATCTATCCTCTTTACGATGATGAGGCCTTTAATCTGACAGGGTATCTCTATGAGAAACTGGGCTATAAGAAGATTGCCATGTTTTACCAGAATGATGATTACGGAAAGCAAGGGGTGATGGGAGTTGAGCGATACCTTCTGAAAAAGAATATCAAACTCGTTGAGAAGGTCTCAGCAGAAGTTACCGATCGAGATTTAAGTACACACGCCCTAAAACTTAAGAAATCCGGTGCAGAAGCAGTGATTATGTGGACCATGCCAACCCACGCTGCATTGATTTTGGCTGAAACGGCGAAAATCGGTTACAAACCCCAATGGGCCACTAGCAATACCCTTTCCGATTCTGCTCTGATGATGCAGATTACTAAGGGGTTATGGGCTGGAATGATTAATTCCTTCTTCGGAGAACTCCCTGATTCCAACCATCCTCTCATGGTCAAATATAGAGAATGGCACAAGAAGTTAGCCCCTCAAGAGCGATGGGGGGTTTTCTATTATGCAGGGATCATCTTTGCTGAGCCCTTCTTTGAAGGGGTGAGGAGGGCAGGAAGGAATTTAACCCCGGAGACTTGGGTCAAAGCCATGGAGACGTTGAAGAATTGGCAGGGGATTGGGCCTCCGATCACCTATGGACCCCCTAAAACCCCGATGGATCGACAGGGTGGGAAACATGTGTTTTATGGTAAAGTCAGAGCAGATGGAAGTGTCGAAAGGCTCACCGATTGGATTCAGATTACTAAATAAAGCCGTTCCTAAACAGGGGAAGATGAAATAGTGGGATAAAGAGTTAGATCGTTTTTTCAATTCGATTATTCCACTATTTCCATCTTCCTCGTTTGGGAGAGGACTTAGTTTACTAAGCCTCCTTGGCATTCGATTTCTATGGCTTCGATTCTTAAAATCGAACAATTAAGCATCTCCTTTGGTGGAATCCAGGCCCTCAACCAGGTAAGTTTTGAGGTTGAGAAGGGGATGATCTATTCTATCATTGGGCCCAATGGGGCGGGCAAGACAACCATCTTTAATTGCATCACCGGAATCTATAGACCCGATGCCGGAAAAATCTTCTTTAAGGGAGAAGAGATCACCTATCTGAAGCCCTATCAGGTTGCCAGGAAGGGGATTGCGAGAACCTTTCAGAATATCGAACTCTTCTCCCATATGACGACGATGGACAATCTCATGCTAGGCCGTCATCTCCATATGAAGACCGGGGTTTGGCGAGGGGCTACGTTTATCTATAAAAACTCAAAGGCAGCCAAGGAGGAGATTGCCCATCGAAGGAAAGTAGAGGAGATCATCGATTTTTTAGAGCTTCAATCCGCCAGAAATCATTTCGTTGTTAACCTTCCTTATGGAACCCGAAAACTCGTCGAGTTAGGTCGAGCCCTTGCCTTAGAACCAGAGCTTATTCTTCTGGACGAGCCCTCCGCAGGCATGAATATGGAAGAGAAAGGAGATCTCATGTTTTCTATTCAAGACATTCGGGATGATCTCGGGATTACGGTGATTCTGGTGGAACACGATATGAATCTCATCATGGATATCTCGGACAGGATCCTGGCTTTAAATTACGGGGAGAAGATTGCCGAAGGACTACCCGAAGAGATCCAGAGGCATCCTGAAGTGCTTAAGGCCTATCTGGGCGAGGAGGAGAAGGTTGCTTAAAGTTAAAAATATTGAGACCTTTTATGGATTGATCATGGCCATAAGAGGAGTTTCCCTGGAGGTCAAGGAAGGGCAGATCGTGGCGATCCTGGGTGCAAATGGGGCAGGGAAGACCACCATCCTTAAGACCATCATGGGACTCTTAGAGGATCAACCCGATAAGGGAACGATCGAATTTATGGGAAAGAGGATTGATGGGAAGGATGCGGAGGAGATTGTCCATTTAGGGATTGCCTACGTTCCGGAGGGCAGAGAGGTCTTCCCGGAATTGAGTGTGGAAGAAAACTTAAGAATGGGGGCCTATACCCGGAGGGATAAAAAAGGCATCCAAGAAGATTACCAACGGGTCGTCACCCATTTTCCTGTTCTCAGTCAGAGGAAGAATCAGTGGGCCGGTACCTTGAGCGGAGGGGAACAGCAGATGCTTGCTATTGGAAGGGCCCTCATGGCCCGGCCCAAACTTTTGATGATGGATGAACCTTCTCTGGGTCTTTCTCCCATCTTGGTTCAAGAGATCTTCAGAATCATTAAATCGATCAATGAGGAAGGAACGACCATTCTTCTCGTCGAGCAGAACGCCAAAATGGCCTTAAAGATTTCGGATTATGCCTTTATTCTCGAAAATGGCAGGATTGTGGCTGCCAATACGCCGAACTATCTTTTACAGGATGAGGATGTAAAGGAATTCTATCTTGGGATTCGATCGGAGGAATCTGTCAAAGGCTATCAGAGATGGAAACGAAAAAAACGCTGGCGCTGATCAATCCTCCCTCCTCCTTTAACCACTCTTATACATGGCTTCGATGATATCCTTATAGGCTTCGTTGATGTATTTCCGTTTCACTTTCATCGTGGGTGTGACTTCCCCATCTTCCTCATAAAGCTTCTTGGGGATGATGGTAAATTTTTTTATCTGTTCGACCTGAGCCAATCCACGATTCACTTTGTCTATCTCTTTCTGGATTAGTTGTTGAATCTCCGGGGCTTGGGTTAAACTGGCATAGGTTCCGAACTGGATTTTATGATCCTGGGCATACTTGATCACATTCTCTTCGTCAATGGCGATTAAAGCGACCAGGTATTTTTTCCGATCTCCGATGACAATCGCATCATTGATATAGGGGCTAAACTTCAATTGATTTTCAATATTTTGAGGAGCGATGTTTTTCCCTCCGGCCGTAATGATCAGGTCTTTTTTCCGGTCTGTAATCTTTAGAAACCCATCTTCGTCCAGTTCGCCGACGTCCCCGGAATGAAGCCATCCGTCTTTGAGAGTTTCCGCCGTTGCCTCCGGGTTTCTGAAATAGCCTTTAAAGACCCCTTCCCCACGGACCAGGATCTCTCCATCGGAGGCAATCTTTACTTCCACTCCAGGAAGGGGAGGCCCCACCCTTCCAATCTTATAGTAGCCCTTTCGGCTGACCGTGGTGACCCCCGTTCCCTCGGTCTGACCGTATCCCTCTACTAAAGGAAGTCCGATGGCATTAAAGAATTTTAAAACTTCAGGGGAGATGGGGGCTGCGCCCGAGTAGGCGATTCGAACTCGATCAAATCCCAACCTCTCTTTAAGTTTCCGAAAGACAGCCAGATAAGCCCCTAAGTAAGCCGCTTTTAAATAGAGGGGGATGGGTCTGAAATTCAGTTTCAAATCTGCATATTTCATCCCGATTCCCATAGAGAGCTTAAAGACCATTCGTTTAAACCAGGTGGCATCAGACATTCGAATCATAATCCCAGAGGCATACTTTTCCCAGATTCGAGG
>JBBIMX010000007.1:0-58928 GCA_037444165.1 Deltaproteobacteria bacterium
ATACCTTTAACCGTTTGGCACTATGGATGAATTCCCTGAACAGGTTTGTTTTTCTCTTAAACGATGGTTAGCCAATTCACTTCTCAATGCCTGCATTCGAAGGATTTGGAACCCTACCTCCCCAGTCTTTCTATGACTTTTTCAGAGCTCTCCTAAAGGCAACTTGACAAAAAAGAGTTGGGAAAGATAGATTTTAGAGTGGATTGTAAACTCTTGCGAAGGAGGATCAAATGGAAAGAACACTTTCGATTGTGAAACCGGACGGGGTGAAGAAGGGTTTGATTGGTGAAGTCGTTAGACGATTCGAAAACCATGGGCTAAAAGTGGTAGGGATGAAGATGGTCTACATGAATAAGAAGGAAGCAGAAGGGTTTTATGGAGTTCATCGCGAAAAACCCTTCTTTGAAAGTTTAACGAATTTCATGTCTTCAGGCCCATGCGTGGTGATGGTTCTTGAAGGGGAAGATGCCATTCAGAAAACAAGAGAGCTGATGGGAGAAACAGACCCTGCGAAGGCGAAGGAGGGGACTTTGAGACATCAATTTGGAAGCAATATCGAAAGAAATGTGGTCCATGGGTCGGATGGACCTCAAACGGCGGCCTTTGAGATTAGTTATTTCTTTAATGCCTTAGAGATTTTTGAGTATTAGAAGGAGTCTTGGAAAAGATCGATCTAAAAAACCTGAGTCCCCAAGAATTAGAAGGCCTTCTTTCCTCTTTTGGGAAGGAACGATACCGTGCCCTTCAGATCCTGAGATGGCTTTATCAGAAAGGGGTTCATACCATCGATGAGATGACGAATCTCTCCAAGAAGCTCCGTCAGGATTTGAATCAAATCGCCTACATTTCCCATCTTTCCTTAGTCCGAGCAGAAGAAAGCAGAGACGGCACAAAGAAGTTTCTCTTTGAACTCCAGGATGGGGAGGGGATTGAGAGTGTTCTTATCCCGGATCGAAGAAGGCTAACTCTATGTCTCTCCACTCAGGTTGGATGTGCCATGGGTTGTCGATTCTGTTTGACCGGAAAGATTGGCTTTAAACGGAATCTCACCCTTTCGGAGATGCTTAATCAGATCCTGGGAGTGAGGGAGACCCTGTCCCGAGAAGAATCCATCACCAATATCGTTTTGATGGGAATGGGAGAACCCCTGGCTAACTATCAGAATACCCTGAAAGCGATCGAATTGATGACCCACCCGGAGGCCTTCAATTTTTCCTACCGACGGGTGACTCTTTCGACCGTAGGCCTTCTTCCAGAACTGGAAGATCTGACAAGAGAGAAGCTCCGATTCCGTCTCGCCCTCTCTCTCAATGCCTCCGATGAGGAGACAAGGGATCGCCTTATGCCCATCAATCGGCGATATCCTTTAAGGGAGATTTTAAAGGTCTGCCGAAATGTTCCTCTCCACCGGAGGGATCGGATTACTTTCGAATACGTTTTGATCGAAGGAGAAAATGACTCGGTGAAAGAAGCAAAAGGGGTGGTCAAGCTATTGAAGGGAATCCCTTCGAAGGTTAATTTGATTCCCCTCAATGAGGCTCCTGAAATTCCCTACAAAAGACCTTCTGATGAGAAGATAAGGAGATTTCAAGAGATTCTAATCGCGGGAGGCCTTACGGCGATAGTCCGAAGAAGTAAGGGAGCCGACATCTCGGCTGCCTGCGGCCAGCTTCAAGGGAAAGAGAGAAGAAGGGCGTTTGACAGGATTTTGGAAATCCATTAACATCTTGAATAAAAAACGGAGGTCAAGGATGCCCGAAAAGATGGTCGGGATAATTGGCGGTTCTGGTCTTTATGAAATGGAGGGGCTTGAACACATCGAAACCCTCTCATTAACTACCCCTTTTGGAGATCCCTCAGATTCGCTCGTGATCGGACGACTGGAGGGAGTAAAGGTGGCCTTTCTCCCCCGTCATGGGAGAGGCCATCGAATTCAACCTTCCTCCCTCAATTTCAGGGCAAATATTTATGCCATGAAGACGATCGGCGTGGAGTGGATCATTGGGGTAAGTGCGGTCGGTTCCATGAAGGAATCGATCCATCCCGGAGATATGGTCATTCCCAATCAGTTTATTGACCGGACCGTTGGTAGAGTGAACACTTTCTTTAGCGAGGGGATTGTCTGTCATATCAGTTTTGCTGATCCGGTATGCCCGACTCTCCATCAGATTCTGGTTGAAGCAGGTCGGGAGATCGGGGCCGTCGTTCATCCGGAGGGAACCTATCTTTGCATAGAGGGTCCTCAGTTCTCAACCCGTGCAGAGTCCAGACTCTATCGGACCTGGGGAGTGGATGTCATCGGAATGACCAATCTGCCTGAGGCAAAATTGGCTCGGGAGGCTGAAATCTGTTATGCCACAATTGCCTTCGCCACAGACTATGACTGCTGGCATCCCGAGGCCGGGGATGTCTCGATAGGAGAAGTCCTTAGGATCTTGGCCCAAAGCACAAAGAAGGCTCAAACAGCCATCCGAATCGCATTGAAACATCTTCCCGAAAAGAGAGACTGCATCTGTGCCAGTGCCCTTCGATATGCGTTGATCACCAATAAGAAGTTGATCCCGGAGAAGACCAAAAAAGACCTTGCCCCCATCATTGGAAAGTACATTCGATGAGATGAAGTTTCTGGTTGATCGGATGTTGGGAAAGTTAGTTAAAGGACTAAGAATGTTTGGGTATGATACCCTCTATTATCGAGGAAATGATACCTACCAGCTCTTCCGTCTGGCTCGTGAAGAAGGCAGGGTGATTCTGACCCGTCGTTCAAAATTGGTTCCCAAAAGACCCGACGATCAGGTGGTCCGAATCAGGGAAGACCGCCCCTGGGCTCAGCTCAAAGAGTTGATCGAAAAAGGATGGATTACCCTCCATGAAGAGGCTCTCTTTTCCCGATGCCTCCTTTGCAATCGTCTCCTTGAGGAGGCTTCACGAGAAGAGGTAGAAGGTTGTGTTCCAGAGTTCATCTTCTATCAACACGAACATTTTTTTCGATGCCCTCAATGTCAGAAGATATACTGGCCAGGCTCCCACCAAGAACATATGAATCAAAAAATAAGAGAGTTATTCAGAAGAGGATAACGAGGGAATGCGGATCATCGGCGGGATTTCAAAAGGAAGAAGACTCTCCTCCCCAAAGGGTTCATCCATTCGCCCGACCTCGGACCGAGTCAAAGAAACGATATTTAATATTCTGGGAAAAGAGGTCGAAGGAAAGGTGGTATTAGATCTCTTTGCAGGAACGGGGAATTTAGGGATGGAGGCCCTAAGCCGTGGAGCATTAAAGACGGTCTTTGTAGAAAAGGCAAAAGAGGCGCTTCGAATCATTCAAAAAAATCTTCTTCAGAGTGGCTTTGCCATCCGATCAGAGATTATTTCAAAGGATGTCAGCCGTGCCATTCCCCTTCTCGAAAGGCGAGGCGATGCCTTTGATCTCATTTTCATGGACCCTCCTTATGAAAAAGGATGGGTCCAAAAGATTCTAAACCAACTCCGAGATCATCCCATTTATCATCGGGAGACGATTTTAGTCATTGAACATAGTCGTAGAGAGCCTCTTCCTGCGGACCTTTCTGGATGGGAGATCATTCGACAGCGAATGATTGGTGACACGGTTCTCTCTTTTTTGAAGGGCTAAATTCTTCACCCCCTTGGGGGCGGACTTTCATAGGAGCCAGAAGATGAGATCAAAGAGGAAAGGAGAAAAAGGCGAAATGGGAAAAGTCGCGATCTATCCGGGGTCTTTCGATCCTCTCACCTACGGGCATATCGATATCGTCGAGCGGGCACTGGAGATCTTTGACAAAGTGATTTTAGCGATTGCTCATGATGCCGAGAAGAAACCTCTCTTTACGGTCGAGGAACGGGTTGAGATGGCAAAGACCATCTTCAAAGATAACCCCAATGTGATCGTAGAGAGCTTCAAAGGACTATTGGTGAATTATGTGGAGAAGACCAATGCAAAGGTGATCCTTCGGGGCCTTCGAGCGACCTCTGATTTCGAATACGAATTCCATATGGCCTCGATGAACCGAAGTCTCAGCACCCATCTGGACACCCTTTTTATGATGACCAGTAAAGACTACTTCTTCGTTTCCTCAAGAACGATCAAGGAGGTGGCCAGACTGGGAGGGGTGGTGGAAGGATTGGTCCCTGATCTTGTGGCAAGAAAATTAAAGGAAAAATTTAAACTCCCTCTCCCAAAAAGAAAACTCATCGGTTGGGAGGACTGATCAAAAGAGACGGTTCAATCCTCGGAGGAATCCTCCTCCTGTCGTTTCAGGTAAGCCTGGATGTAGATCACCTTATCCTCTTTCGACCCCTCTTCTTTTGATATGGAAGAGGTCTCTTGCTCGGATCGGCGATAAGCCTCTTCTAATTTGCTGATGACCTCCTGAAGTTTAGGATCCTCCTTTACAAGTTCATTGACCTGCTGGTCAAAATAATCGCTGGCCCTCTCAAGATGAGAAAAGTCAATCTCTACTCCAGTCAGATGGGCCAGTTTCTTCAAGACATGGTAGGCCACCTTCACATTTCTTGCTTGAAGATACTGCGGGGCATGTCCCCAGAGGCTAATGGCTGAAAGCCCATTCTGCTTGGCTCTACTTAAGAGGAATGTATGAATACTAATGGGGCCGGTATATTCGGTGAGACGAAGTCCTGCCTGAACCACTTCGTCCTTTAGCTCTTCCTGATTGAAGAGGGCGCTGACCATCACCGGAAAGGTATGGGGGATATAATCATAAGTCCCTCCAAGGGTAAGGAGCCTGGAGACCTCAAAATCTCGAGCCAATTCAAGAATGAGGTTGGCGAAGAGATTCCATTGATAGTGGGGCTCGATTCCATAAAAAAAGATGAAGTCTTTCCCTGAAAGATTCGTCTTGTAATAGAAATGGTTTCCCGTGGATTTTAATTCCAATATCTTCCCTCCACGAATGATCCCTGTAGGGCGAAGAGAGGTCATCTGATAAAATGGTTCAAGAGGAAGGGTAGCAAATCGTTTGGCTCTCAGATGCTCGATGAGAAACTGAAGGGAAAAGGAAGAGATCTCTGCGGCATTGGGCCACCCCCCAAATCCTAAAATGAAATAGGGTTTTTTCAAGATAGGCCTTTCTTCGTATAGAATCTCAACCATCCTCTTTGATCCTCCACCGAATAGTCTATAATTTAGTCCTTCCCAGTGTCAATTCTTTAAGTTTAGTCCATATCAAGGGGCCTTCCGACAATCCTTTGATAAGCCTCAAGGTATTTTTCCCTTGTCTTCCGAATGATCTCCTCTGGGAGATGGGGTGCGGGAGGGGTTTTGTTCCATTTGATCGATAGGAGATAATCTCTCAAGAATTGTTTATCAAAACTTTTTTGAGGAGAACCGGGGCGATACTCATCTTTGGGCCAGAACCTCGAGGAATCAGGAGTGAGGAGCTCATCGACGAGGATGAGTTTTCCATTCCACAACCCGAACTCCATCTTGGTATCGGCAATAAGGATCCCTCGAGCCTCTGCGAAGGTTCTGGCCATCTTATAGATAGAAAGGGAGAGAGATCTGATTTGACTTGCGAGATCCCTTCCAATCTCTTTTTCGACCCTCTCAAAAGGGATGTTTTCATCGTGTTGACCTGCCTCGGCTTTGGTGGCAGGGGTAAAGATGGGTTCTTCTAATCTCGAAGATTCCAGCAAACCCTTTGGAAGAGGAATTCCACAAACCTCTCCCGTTTTCTGATACTCCTCCCATCCCGACCCTGTTAGATATCCCCTCACTACACACTCAATTGGAAGAACCTCAGCCTTGAGAACCATCATCGTCCTTCCTCGCAGGATATCCTTGTAAGGAGAGCACTCTTCGGGAAAATCCTCGACCTCTGTCGAAAGAAGATGATTGGGAACAATCTCGCGGGTCAAATCGAACCAGAACTTGGAAAGTTGGGTCAGGATTCTCCCCTTATCAGGAATGGGAGTAGGCATAACCACATCGAAGGCAGAGATCCGATCGGTCGCTACAATCAGGAGCCGGTCTCCTAAGTCGTAGATGTCCCTGACCTTCCCTCTTCCCTTCAATTTCAGGGGGCTAAGTTCGGTTTGTGAAATGACCTGAGAAGCCATCTATAACCTCCTTCTTTCATTGACTTTTTTCTAAAAAATGTTATCTTTTCCTTCAATCCGCTTTCCTCTCTGGGACTCACCAGAGAGTTGGAAAAAATAGGACATCGCTCAATCGATGATTGGAAATCGAATAGGACATCGATTAGACCCTTACCTTTTCTCTTTTCTTAAGAAATTTTTAAATCAACATAGCAATCCAAATTTATTTACCTGGATGGGTTTCTTTGTTACCCTCCTTGCTTCCTTCTTCCTTCTTAAAGAAACCTGGTTCCTTGCCGGAGTCTTTATCATCCTTTCCGGTCTCTTTGACCTCTTTGATGGGGTGGTTGCTCGAAAACTCAATAAGGTCACTTCCTACGGGAGTTTTTTGGATTCCGTCTTGGATCGATATTCAGATCTTATCCTCCTCTTAGCCATTCTCGTCTATTATCTTCAAAAAGGAAATCTAAGGGCCGTCATTCTTACTGGTTTTGTAAGCATGGGAACAGCATTAATTCCTTACATAAGGGCGAAGGCAGAATCCCTTGGAATTGAATGCACCATTGGATTGATGGAGAGGGCTGAAAGAATCATCCTTCTTACGCTTGGTGTCCTCTTCCAGTGGTTAATTCCTATCCTTTGGATTCTTGCCATTCTTACCCACTTTACCGTCTTTCAGCGAATCTATTATGTCCGCAAAAGACTTCGATCCAAGGAAACTCACCTCTGATTCGCCATTCTTTTGACCTCACTGACTAAGACTCTTAAAAAATCCTCCTCCTTCACCTTTTTCACAATCTCTCCTTTTCTAAAAAGGACCCCGACCCTCTTTCCTCCCGCAATCCCCACATCTGCCTCCCGTGCCTCTCCCGGACCATTGACCACACATCCCATAATAGCCACAACCATAGGGGTAGAAATCGCTTGGACCTCTCTTCTAACATGCTTGACTAAAGGGAGCAAATCGATTTCACATCGCCCACAGGTAGGACAGGAGATGATCTCTATCCCTCTTTGACGAAGCTTGAGGGTGCGGAGGATTTCATAACCTACCCGAACCTCCTCTATAGGGTCAGCGGTCAAAGAAACCCGAAGGGTATCTCCTATTCCTTCGAGAAGGAGAACCCCAATTCCAATTGAGGATTTTACGATGGCAGAGGAGTCTATTCCTGCTTCTGTAATCCCCAGATGAAGGGGATAGTCCGATCGGTCAGAAAAGAGGCGATAGGCTTCGATCGTCTTTGGAACATCGGAGGCTTTCAAAGAGACTTTGATGAGGCCAAAGCCGAGCTCTTCCATAAACTCTATAGTCCTCAGGGCACTGACCACCATGGCCTCCGCCGTAGCCTCTCCAAATCTTTTTAATAGGTCCTTCTCAAGGGAGCCCGCATTGACTCCAACCCGAATGGGAATAGAGCGTTGCTTCGCTTCCAATACAATCCTTCTCAATCGTTCCTTCCCTCCAATATTTCCTGGATTGATCCGGATCGCATCGGCCCCGTACTCCATCGCCCTCAATGCAAGTCGCTCATGGAAGTGGATGTCGGCTATAAGAGGGATGTGGATGCTCTTCTTGATTACTTTTATCGCTCGAGCCGCCTCCTCGTCAGGAACGGCTACCCGAACTAATTCACAACCTGCTTCCTCGAGACGCCGGATCTGTTTGACCGTCTTTCGAATATCTCTGGTATCGGTCTTGGTCATGGATTGAACGGAGACGGGGGCATCTCCCCCTATCCTCACCGAGCCTATCGAAATCTGCTTTGTAATTCGACGATGGATCATGCTGACCCCGTTTTTCTTGAAGCTCTCCACTTCTCGACTATAAAATAGAGAGTTGGAATAAACACCAAAGTAAGAAACATCGAGGTGAGCAACCCTCCAATGACCGCAATCGCCAAAGAGGCATTGGCTTCCGCACCTTCCCCCAAACCCAGCGCCATAGGAGTGAGGCCAAAGACGGTTGTGAGAGAAGTCATCAGGATAGGTCTGAGTCTGATTCTTCCTCCACGAACTATCGCCTCTTTCAATTCAAACCCTTCTTCTTTATAGAGCCGATTGATGAACTCAATCAGGATGATGGCATTGCTGACCACAATCCCCACCATCATGATGATCCCGATAAAAGAGATCACGCTCAATGTATTTCCAGTTAAAAATAGGGCCCATAGTACTCCAATGAATCCCAAGGGGACAGAAAACATGATCAAAAGAGGATGAAGAAGAGAACCAAATTGGGAAGCCAGAACCATATAGACTAAGAGAATGGCCAGGATTAGAGAGAAGATAAGCATTTGAAAAGCTTCTTTCTGTTCAAGACGGGCCCCTTTGAGAGTGACACTAAATCCTTGGGGGATCTTCATTTTTGAAATCTTCTCTTCGATCTCTGAGGCAATGGAGCCGAGGTCTCTCCCGCTCGTATTGGCAGTGACATGGATGATTCTCTGTTGATACTTCCTTTCCAACTGGACAGGACCCCGGGTTTGAATGATCTCGGCTACATTGGCTAAGGGAATGGCCTTCCCATCGAGGGCAGGGATGGGCAAATGGAGTAAATCCTCAGGCCTTCTTCTGTCCTCCTCTCTTAGTCTTACCCTAATCTTATGTTCTCGCCCCGTCTTAGGGTCCACATAGATGGCTGCCTCAATCCCTTCAATGGCTCCCCGGACGATCTCGGAGACCCGCGAGGTAGTCAAACCGAAAGAGGAAACTCGATCAGGACGAATTCTGACCTGAAATTCGGGCAGTCCCTCCTCTCTTCCGATCTGAATATCTGTGATCCCTCGAACTTCTTTGAGAAGGGCTTCAATCTCTTTGGCGAGTCGACTCCCGGTAGGGATATCATAACCAAGAATCTCCACATCAATCGGTTCATCCGCCCCAAAAGACATCACTCTTGAAATAATTCCACCTGGGAAAACGGTGATCAGGACTCCTGGAATATTCCTTACCTTCTCCCGTAAGGCACGAGCAATCATCTCGGAAGACCTTTTTCTTTCAGATTGGTCGACCAGCATGAGGGACGCAGAACCGGTATGGGGGCCTGCGAATCTTCCCCCAAAGATCACAGATCTTCCTCTCCCGCTCCCTGCCCTCGCCCAAAGCGAGCTCAATTCGGAAACCTCGGAGAATATGATAGTCTCCACTTTTTCTACTATTTTTTTGGTCTCTTCCAGGGGTGATCCAGGAGGGAGTCTGATTCCCATCCGGACCTGTCCTTCATCGGAGGGAGGAAAGAATTCTGTCCCGAGAAGGGGAATAAGAAAGAGAGAACCCGAAAATATCACCCCCACTGCCAGCACCACAAGTCCTCTATGGGAGAGGGCAAATTCAATTCCTCTCTGATAGGACTGGTCGATCCAAAAGAAGAGGGCCTGAGTTTTTTGAAACAGGGAATGGGTCACTGAAGCTCTTTTCTCCTCTCCTTTACTGGCCCTCAAAAATCTGGAGGTAAGAATGGGAACAATCGTGAGAGAACCAAAGAGGGAGGCTAAAAGGGAAAAGGCCACGGTATAGGCCATCTGAACGAAAAGGAGGGCTGCAATTCCCTTCACAAAAGCCAATGGAAGAAAGACCACAATACTGGTAATGGTCGCCGCGATAACGGGTTTGCTGACCTCTCGAGCCCCCTTATAGGAAGCCTCCATTGGAGACTCTCCCAATTCAAGATGACGGTTGATGTTTTCGAGAACGACAATCGCATCATCCACCAGCCTCCCCACTCCAAGAGCCAATCCTCCGAGGGTCATGATATTGATAGTGAACTTTCCAAAATAGAGAAGAACAAACGTGCATATAATGGATATGGGAATGGAGTGGGCAATGATGAGGGTACTGGTCACATTTCTCAGAAAAAGAAAGATGATGATGGCCGCAAGGAAGGCGCCCATCAGGGCCTCTTTCTGAAGATTCTGGATGGATTTTCGAATAAATGTGGATTGATCATTAATGATCTGAAGGGAGACCCCTTTAGGGAGTTCCTTTTGAATCTCAGGAAGAATCTTGCGGACATTATCAACAACAGAGACGGTATTTCCCCCGATCTGTTTTTGAACCCCAATGACGATGCCGCGGACTCCATTCACATGGACCTCTGTTTCTGCGTCTTCCGCTCCATCCCGAACCCTTCCAATGTCTCTTAAACGAACAGGGGTCCCGTTATGGGAATGAACCACAATCTCCTCAAGCTCCTTCACCACAGGAGAACGGCCAATCGTCCTTACGACATATTCCCTTCCACCCGTCTTCAAACTTCCTCCCGGTTTATCCATAAACCCTGCCCGGACGGCTTGAGCCACCTTATCTAATGGGAGATTCATTCCCTCAAGTTTTGATCTTTCCAGTTCGATTTGAATCTCTCTCACCTGCCCCCCAAAGACATTGGCCGAGGCCACGCCTTTCTGACTCTCCAACCGGGGTGCAATGAAGTCCTCGGCTAACTCCCTGAGCTGAAACTCGTCCATGGGTCCTGTAAGAGAAAGGACGAGGACAGATATCTGGGAGGGGTCGAATTTAATAATGACCGGGAGTTTAGCCTCTTCAGGGAAGAGGTCCTGAATCTGACTTAAAGCCTGTTGAATGTCCGTAGAGGCAAGATCCAGATTAGTTCCCCAATAAAACTCAATGTTCACAATGGAAATCCCTTCCCTTGAACGGGAAGAGACAAACCGGACATTCTGAATCCGACTCACCCTTTTTTCAATGGGGCGGGTGATACTGATCTCGACGTCTTCTGGACTGGCTCCCGGATACTCTGTCACAATGGAGACGATGGGATAGGAAATGTCTGGGAAGAGGTCAATGGCAAGATTTGAAAAGGCAATGATTCCGAGGATAACAATGGCTAAGGCAATCATGAATCGGGAGATCGGATTCTTAAGAGAACCCTGAATGAGATCCATCGATCCCCTACCCTCCCTCTATCACCTTAACGGTGGCCTGATCCTTAAGGGATTCCTGTCCCCTGATGACGATCCATTCCCCTTCCGAGAGGCCTTCGAGAATCTCCACTTCTTCATTTTTTTCAAACCCCGTAAGCACTCTCTTTTTCAAAGCCCTTCCTCCCTGAACGGTAAAAACGAACTTTTCCCCTGCTTCCTCCAGAAGGGCTATCCTTGGGATAACAAGGGTCTGAGCCTTCTCCGATAGGGTCAACTCTACTTTGGTAAACATGCCGGGCTTAAGGAGCCGCCTTAGATTTGGAATATAGATTTCTGCTTGAATCGTCCGGGTGCTCATTTCGAGGGCAGAACTGATCTGGGCAATCTTTCCCTCAAATAATCTTCCGGGAAAGGCTTCCGGTAAAATCTTCGCTTTCATTCCTAATTGGATAAGTGGGATTTCTTTCTCTGGAATGTTGGCCACAACTTTTACCATATCCGTATGAACGAGATTGACGAGAGGCGTAGAGGGTGAAACCAAGGTCCCTGGGTCGACATACCTTCGAGCGATCTCACCGGAAAAAGGGGCCCTGATCTTGGTATATTCCAAGCGGACCCTCTCCTGCTTAAGGATGGACTCCATTTCTTTTAATCTCGCCTGAGTCGCCTCTCTTACTTCCTGACGAGCCCCTTCTCGAAGAAGCTTCAGATGCTCTTGAGACGAACCTAACTGGGCCTCGGCGACTTTGAATTCCATATCTGCCAAATCCCATTCTTTTTTTGAGACCACTCCTCTCTGATAAAGGGCCTCCATCCTCTCCCGATGGAGCCTTGCATTTTCGAATCGGGAGAGGGCCTGTTTTACCGCCTCCTCAGCCTGCCTTAGTTCCTCGATCCTTGTTCCTGTTTGAATCTCCTCGAGCTGGGCACGAACCTGGGCTACTTTGGCCTCCGCCTCCTTTACTTTTAAAAAGTACTCCGTATCATCGATCTCAGCAACGATTTGGTCTTGAGAAACAAATTCCCCTAATCGCACATGAACCTTCTTTAAATAGCCAGAAACTTTAGGGAAGAGGTCTACCTGCATGAGGGGAGTGATATCTCCGGTTAAAAGAAGAGAATGGGAAAGGGGCTTCTTAAGGACAGGAGAGAGTAGAACGGGGATCTCTCCCCTTTTTACCCTGTTCGATTGAGATTTTTTTTGAGTAAGGGCCCATCCTCGATAAAGGATGAAGCCTACTAAAAGGATGAGAAACGTCAAGATGACCCATCTAAGGTTTCTCTGAAATTGGATCACGTTCCCTGTTCCCAAGAGGCTAAATAGGCCTTCTGCTCCGGAGTTAATTGATCGATCTCGATTCCCATGGAGTGGAGTTTCATCCGGGCGATAGCTTGATCGATCTCCTCAGGCACAGGATAGACCCTCCTTTCCAATTCTTGATGATATTTCACCAGATACTCCAGAGAGAGGGCCTGATTGGCAAAACTCATGTCCATGACACTTGAAGGATGACCTTCGGCAGAGGCGAGGTTGACCAATCTCCCTTCGCCCAAGAGATAAATCCTTCGACCATTCTCGAGAAGGTATTCTTCGACAAACTCACGGATCGTCTTCCGAGAGAGGGCCGCTTCTTCCAGTCCCTTTAAGTCAAGTTCCACATTGAAGTGACCCGAATTGGCGACTATCGCCCCGTCCTTCATCTTCAAGAAATGTTCTTTCCGGATGACATGGATATTCCCAGAGACGGTACAGAAGATATCCCCTAATTCTGCTGCCTGATCCAGAGGCATGACCCGATATCCATCCATCACCGCCTCTAAGGCCTTTAAGGGATTGACTTCCGTAACGATCACATTGGCCCCCATTCCTTTTGCCCTAAGGGCCAAACCCTTCCCACACCAACCATATCCCGCTACGACAAAGACCGCTCCGGCAAGGAGCCGATTGGTAGCTCGAAGGATTCCATCGATGGTGGACTGTCCGGTGCCATAGCGATTATCGAAGAAGTGTTTAGTCTGAGCATCGTTGACGGCAATGATGGGGAATTTGAGGACCCCACTCTTTTCCATAGAACGAAGCCGGATCACTCCAGTAGTCGTCTCCTCCGTTCCCCCCATGACTCCCTGAAGGATTCTCTCTCTCTCTGAATGGGAGAACCCCTCTGCCCAGGTTCGTAAGGAGGGCGAAAGCTCCTCCCATTTCTTCAAGGCGAGAAAATGGAGGGAAGAAACCAAATCCGCTCCATCATCCATCGTGAGATTGGGAGAGAAGGCCAGGGCCTTCTGAATATGATGGTAATAGGTGAGACTATCTTCCCCTTTAATGGCAAAGACAGGAATCTCTAACCCCTTCACGAGATAGGCCGCTACGTCATCCTGAGTGCTTAAAGGATTAGAGGCACAGAGGGAAACTGCTGCTCCTCCGGCTTGAAGGGTTTTCATTAAGACTGCCGTCTCTGTGGTTACATGAAGACAGGCCGAGACTCGAAATCCATTCAACGGTTTCTCCTTTTCGAATCGATCTCGAATAAGCCTAAGAACGGGCATCGCCATCTCAGCCCACTCGACTCGAAGTCTCCCCTTTTCACACAGGGAAGGATCTTTAATGTCGTAATCCATCATTCTCCTCGATTTAGAGTCCGGCTGCCTTTTTGAGCTCTTCTGCCCGGTGAGTGCTCTCCCAGGTAAACTCTGGCTCATTTCGGCCGAAGTGTCCATAACAGGCGGTTTGCTTATAGATAGGCCTTAAAAGGTCAAGATACTTAATAATCGCCTTAGGTCGTAAATCAAAATGCTCCAGGATGAGCTCTGCAATCCTATCCGGAGGAATCTTCGAGGTCCCTGAGGTATCGACCATTAAAGAAACCGGTTCTGCCCTTCCAATGGTATAGGCAATCTGAACTTCACATTTTTCCGCCAAACCGGCGGCCACCACATTCTTAGCGATATGTCTGGCCATATAAGAGGCGCTACGATCCATCTTGGAAGGATCCTTCCCGGAGAAACATCCTCCCCCATGGCTTCCCACTCCTCCATAAGTATCGACAATGATCTTTCTTCCGGTCAAACCACAGTCCGCTTTTGGGCCTCCCTGAACAAATCGACCTGTCGTATTGATATAGTATTTTGTGTTTTTATCTCTCATTTCTTCGGGAATCACCTTAAAGATGACCTCTTCTTTGATGGCCTCCTGAAGCGTCCCGTAAGAGACATTCTCCGAATGCTGCGCAGCAATGACCACGGAGTCGACTCGAACGGGCTTTCCATTGATGTACTGGATGGTGACCTGAGATTTCCCATCAGGTCTCAGGAAGTCGAGGATCCTCTTCTTTCTGACCTCGGCTAAGCGACGGGTCAGCCGATGGGCAAAGATAATGGGCATAGGCATCAATTCCGGAGTCTCGGTGCAGGCATAACCGAACATGAGTCCCTGATCCCCTGCCCCTTGCTCATGATCCTCCCTCTCCTCCACCCCTAATCGAATGTCCGGGGACTGTTCATCAATGGAGGTCAAGACGGCGCAGGTCTCCCAATCGAATCCCATCGAAGAGTCATTATATCCAATCTCCCGAATCGTCTCTCTCACAATGGCAGGCATATGAACGTAACAGGAGGTCGTGATCTCCCCGGCAATAATCGCCATCCCGGTGGTCACCATCGTCTCACAGGCCACCCTGGCCATTGGGTCCTGGGCAATGATCGCATCCAGGATGGCATCAGAGATCTGATCCGCTACTTTATCCGGGTGTCCCTCGGTCACTGATTCTGATGTAAAAAGAAAATTGGTCATGGACATGGTTCTGTTCCTCCTCTTTTTTTCCCCTCATTTACTCTTTAAAAATTGCTTTTTGAAGAGTGAAGAGAAGGGTAAAGTTTTCTATATCCTCACCTCTTCAGGGAAGAAGGTTTTCAGTTCGTCCGGAAATCGTTCCTTTACCCATCCCCGAAGATAGCGTTTAATTTCCAATGCCGTCGAGAACCGGAATAATTTTTCAACCAGTCCCTTTATCTCTTCATATCTCACCATCCGGAGAATCTTCTTCACCTTCGGAATGGAACTCGGAGTCATACTAAACTCCTCTAATCCCATTCCCAATAATATTAATACATGGAGAGGATCGGCTGCCATCTCTCCGCAGATGGCAATCGGGATTCCTGCTTGATGGGCAGACTGAACGACCATTCGAACCATCCTTAAGATGGCAGGGTGAAGAGGCTCGTAGAGATAGGAGACATGCTCATTGATTCGATCGACAGCCAAGGCATATTGGATGAGGTCATTCGTCCCGATACTGAAAAAGTCAACCTCCCGGGCTAAAAGGTCTGAGGTCACCGAGGCGGAAGGGATTTCGATCATGGCGCCGATCGAGATTTCCCGATCGAAGGGAATCCTTGCGCGAGCGAGTCCTCTCTTGACCTCTTCGAGAATCTCCTTGGCTTTCCGGATCTCCTCGATTCCGGAAATCATTGGAAAAAGGATCCTGATCTTTCCGTAAGGACTGGCACGCAATATCCCACTGAGCTGGGTCTTAAAGATTTCGGTCTCTTTCATGCTGAAGCGGATGGCCCGAAGTCCCATGGCCGGGTTGGTCTCATTGCCTTTTGAATAATCGGGTAGAAATTTATCTCCCCCGATATCCAATGTACGAATGGTCGCCGGAGCAGGGTAAACGCTTTCAGCCAACTTTCGATAGGTCTGATAGTGTTCTTCTTCTGTAGGGAGATCTTTCCGATTCAAATAGAGGATCTCTGTTCGAAAAAGGCCAATCCCTTCTGCCCCATGGCTTTTGGCTGAAGAGATCTCCTCTAACATCTCGATATTGGCCTGGAGGCGGACCCGAATTCCATCCTTCGTTTCTGCAGGGAGGGGAGCGTATTTCAAAGATTCACGCTCCAAGAATCGGATCCTCTTTTTCCTCTCAATAAAGGATCGAGAGACTTCTTCGGTGGGATTGATGACGACATCCCCGCTCTCTCCATCGATGAGGAGGAGATCTCCTCCATGGATGAGGGAGGTGGCCACTTCAAGACCCACCACGGCCGGAATTCCTAAGGAACGGGAGAGGATGGCCGTATGGGAAACCTTTCCGCCAATATCCGTCACAAACCCTGCAACATGGTTGAGATCCATCTGAAGGGTATCTGCGGGCGAGAGATCATGGGCCACGATGATGACCTTTCCTTTGATTCTGGTGATGTCATCGTGTTTCTTTCCCATTAAGTTCCTAAAGATCCTTGCGGTGACATAGTGGAGGTCGCTCCGCCTCTCCCGAAGATACTCATCTTCGATGGCCTTAAAGGCAGAGTCAAGTTTTTCAAGCGTGAGATCTAAGGCCCATTCCGAATTCACCTTCCGCTTTCGAATATGATCAATCGTATTCTGGATGAGCATCTGATCATCCAGGATCATCAGGTGAACATCGAGGATAAAGGCATGTTGCCTGACCTCCGGAGAGAGAATCTTCTCCTTGATTTCCTGAAGTTGCCTTTTGGACTCTTCAATCGCTTTGAGGAATCGGTGAACCTCTTCCTCGACCTGCGAGGGGTTGATTCGTTTCTGGGGGAGGCGAACCTTATACCGCTCCACCAGATAGGCCCTTCCGGAAACGATTCCAGAAGAGGCTCCAATCCCTCGAATAAACTTATTGACCTGTTCCTGGCGAGATCCCTTCATTCTTCTCCAAATTTGTTTTCAATCAGTTTCCCTAAGGATTGAATCGCCTCGGCCGCATCTTTCCCTTCTGCCTTTAGGGTAATCTTGGATCCTTTTGCTGCGGCCAGCATGAGAATGCCCATGATAGACTTTCCATTGACTTCGATCCCGTCTTTCTCAATGATGATCTCAGAAGAAAATCGATTCGCTGTCTTGACCAAAAGGGCAGCTGCCCTTGCATGAAGGCCTAATCGATTCTTAATCGTGAATGTCTGAACTTCCATCCCTTCTCAAAGAAAGATTCCTTTTGACCGCTCTCAGAGGGCTCCGATCTCATTCTTTCTTCTTCTCCACCTTTTTCTTGAGAACCTCGCTCGCTAAATTGATATTCTTCTGTCCGTAGTCGGTGATAAAAGCGGCCAGCGATTCAAGGTCCATGTCGTCTTGATAGGTGGCCAATTTCAATAACATGGGAAGGTTGACCCCGGTAATCACCTCAATCTTTTTCTCCTCCAGGAAGGAGAGACTGATGTTGGAAGGGGTTCCTCCATACATATCGGTAAGGATGAGGACTCCCCCTCCGCTTTCAACCTTTCGGATGGCTGCAATAATCTTTTCCCTAATCTCTTCGGTGTCCTCTTTAGGGTCGATCGAGACCGACTGAAAATTTTTCAGCTCCTCTCCCACGACGAGCTGGGCCGCTGCAATGAGTTCCTCTCCTAATCGACAGTGGGTCACCACTACGACACCTACCATTTTCTTTTATCCCTTCTCCGCATCGCGGTGTCGCACAGAGAGAGAGATCCCCTTCCCGGTCCATTCCTTTTGAAGGATTTCTGCAAGTCGCTCCACCATCACCATCGACCGGTGTCTCCCACCCGTGCACCCAATGGCTATTGTTAAATGGGTCTTCCCTTCCTTTAAATAGAGGGGAAGGAGAAACTGGATCAATCCATAGACTCGATGGATAAACTCTTGACTCTCCTCCCATTGAAGGACATATCGCACGATTTTCGGATCATCCCCTTTTAATCGTTTGAGTTCTTCTACAAAATAGGGATTGGGTAAACATCGAGCGTCGAAAACCAGATCTGCCTCAAAGGGAATCCCATAACTATAACCAAAAGAAAGAAGGGTCAGGATCATCTGGTTTGCCCTCCATTCCCTCTGAGCATAGGCCTGAATCCTTTCCTTTAACTGATGGATGTTGAAAGAGGAGGTATCGATCACCTCATTGGCCATCTCTCGAAGTCCTTGAAGCCCCATCCTTTCCAATCGAATCCCTTCCAGAATCGGGCCTCCAAAGGCTAAGGGATGTTGTCGTCGGGTCTCGCTGAAACGTCTGGTGAGAATGGGGTCCGAGGCCTCTAAAAAGAGAATTTCGATGGGATACCCTTCTTCTCTGAGCCGTTGAATGATCCTTCTGGAATCCTCAAAGAAATTCTCTATCTCCTCCCCCTGCCCTCTCTCCTTGGAAAGGCCCGAAGAGGGAAAGGACGAAGCACTTCGAATATCCTCTACGACCGCCACCCTTGAAATTCTTCCACCCGATTCTTCACAGAGTTCGAGGAATTTGGGGAGAAGAGGAATAGGAAGATTATCGACGCAATAGAAACCGATGTCCTCTAAGGCTTTAATAGCCGTTGTTTTTCCAGATCCGGATAGGCCGCTGATCAGAATGATTCGAAGAAGTTTCACTCCACCTCACCTTCGGGCTCCCTTTTCTTCCCCTTTCGCTCTTCCATGGTCTGCAAGAGTTTCTTCTCAAACTCTAAGGCAGAATAGTAGCCCATTGTTTTAAGAAGATGGTTTCTTGCCGCCACCTCGATGATCGTGGTTAAATTTCGAGCGGGGGTCACTGGGATTCGTAGCATAGGAAGGCTCACCCCTAAGATCGTATATTTTTCCTCCTCAAAACCCAGACGATCATGTTCCTGGTCGTCTTCCCAATCCGTCAATTCTAACACTAAATCAATCTTTTTTCTTTCTCGGATGGCTTCCACACCAAAAAGACTCCGGATATTGATGATGCCTAACCCGCGTATCTCCATGTGATGCTGGATGACTTCAAAGCCACTTCCGATGAGGGTCGTCGGAGACTTTTTCTGGATAAAGACCATATCATCCGCCACCAGACGATGACCTCGAAGGATGAGGTCCAAAGCGCATTCGCTCTTTCCAATCCCACTTCGACCTAAAAGGAGGAGCCCCACCCCAAACACATCCATGAGGACGCCATGGAGGCTCGTCGTGGGGGAAAGCTTTTCTTCTAAAAATTTGGTCACCCGATCAATAAATTCGGTAGAGTTCAGGGTGGTTCGAAAAAGAGGAATCTCCTTCTCCTCGGCTTCATGAAGGAGGGCTTCGGGGATCTCAATATTTCGGGTCACCACCACACAAGAAAGATCCAGGTTAAAGATTTGATGGATGATCTTTTGTCGCATTTCCTCCGAGAGGGAAGAAAGATAGGTCATCTCTGTTTTTCCCAATACCTGGAGCCGCGAAGGATTGGTATACCGGGTAAAACCGGTTAAGGCTAATCCCATTTTTTGAACCTGGGAATGGGTAATCTTCTTCTTTAGACCCCTTCGGCCTGCAACCAAGGTTAGGCCCAGATCAAATTCCTTATCCTCTTCTAACTCCTGAACGAGAACCTCACCCATTAATACTTTTGATCTTCCTCCGAGATGATCTCATAGAGCTCCCTTTGGGATCTGGCCTCCATCAGTCTTTTCTTGAAAGAGGAGTCTTTTAATAGATTCGCAATCCTGGCCAAGAGATGAAGATTTTCTGAGGCGGAATTTTCAGGAGCCATGACCAAAAAAAAGAGCTGACAGGGACGATGATCAATGGAATCAAAATCGACGCCCTGAGTGGATCGCCCAAAGGAGATAAAAAACTGCTTCAACCTCCTGAGACGTCCATGAGGAATGGCTACTCCTTCTCCAATCCCTGTGGAACCCAACTTCTCCCTCTCAAAAAGAACAGAGAGGAGTTCTTCTGATGAAGAGACTTGACAAGGCTCGACCAGAACCTCGGAGAGCTCTCTCAGGATAGAGGTCTTATCTCTTCCCTTCAGTTCTGGGATGATCCATGACTCTTTCAGATAATCTAAGATCTTCATTCCACAGGCTTCGCCTTTTTTCTCCTTTGGGATAGATTCTTCCTCTTTCCCTTTTCCCTTTTCTCCCGAATCTGACGGTCCATCTTTTCGACCATCTGATCGATGGCGGTGTAGAGGTCTCTATCCTTCCCTTCGCTAATATAGGTCATCCCATCTCCTACCATGGTCATCTCCGCAGAATGAAGAAACTTCTCTACGGAGAGGACGACATGGCCCTCTTTTGGATTCATCATATATTTCTCTAATTTTTTCACCTTCTCCTGGATGTACTGCTTGACTGCCCTGTCTGTCTCTAAGTGTCGAAACGTCACTGAAAGTTTCATCGAGCGGCTCCTTCCCTATCCTCAAGGCCCTCAGGTGATTCTCCTTCGTTCACTGGAGGGGAGAATCTTGAGCATCTCACGGTACTTTGAAACGGTCCTTCGAGCGATATGAATATTCATCCCCTTTAAGATTTGGACCAGCTTCTCATCACTGTAGGGTTTTCGGGGATCTTCCTTGGCGATGATCTCCCGAAGGAGATTTTTGACGGTCTCCGAGGCAAGGGCCTCTCCCTGGGCCGAAGGGATCCCGGTGTTGAAGAAAAATTTCAATTCATAAATTCCCTGAGGGGTATGCATGTATTTATTATGGGTGACCCGGCTGATCGTAGATTCGTGCATCTGGATGTCCTCGGCCACATCCCGGAGGACTAAAGGCTTGAGAAACTGAATTCCATGATCCAGAAAATCCTTTTGAAATTTCACAATACTTTTAGCCACCTTATAAATGGTTCGCTGACGTTGATCGATGCTTCGAATCAACCAGAGGGCGGAGCGGAGTTTCTCTTGGATGTACTTTCGTTCTTCCTGGAGGTTATGGCGACCTTCTGACAGGAGGCGACGATAATAAGGGTTAATCCTCAACTTTGGAATGCCTTCGTCATTGAGGGAGATGACATATTCTCCCTCGACCTTATAGACATACACATCAGGGATGATCTCCTGAACGATATCCCCTCCGAAGGCCTTTCCAGGTTTTGGATCTAATTTAAAGATCAGCGAGGCTGCCCGGGTCACTCGTTCAACGGAAAGGCCCAACTTTTTGGCGATCGCAGGATAGTTTCGATTCTTTAACAAGGAAAGGTAATCCGAAATGATCTTCTCAGCCACAGGATCCCTTACGGAAAGCTGTTCCAATTGAATCAGAAGACATTCCCGAAGGTCTCTCGCCCCGACTCCCACTGGATCGAACTGCTGAATCTTTCGAAGGACACTTTCCACGGAGGAGATCGGTACCCCTGTTTCAGCACTGATTTCTTCGAGAGGGATCTTTAAGTAACCATCGTCATCGAGATTGCCAATGATCCAGAGACCGGCCTTCTCTTCCTCCTCTGTAAGTGGGGAAAGTTGGAGCTGCCAGTAGAGATGGTCAAAAAGGGTCGTCCTCTTAGTAAGAAGATTCTCTATCGGAGGACGATCCTCCCCATCCTGATCCTTCTGCTTCACGGGAGGGGTTAAATTATAATTTTCCAAATAGCTCTCCCAGTCAAACTCATCTGAACCCTCCCCTTCTCCCTTCACCTCCAATGTATGTTCGGAATTCAGCGACGGTTCCTCTCCAAGGGGCTCCCCTTTGTCCTCGCCCTCTTCAACCTCAACCTCTTCAAGCAGCGGATTCTCTCTCATTTCCTGATTGATCAGTTCGACCAATTCTAACCGGGTCAATTGGAGGAGACGGATCGCCTGCTGGAGTTGGGGGGTGATGACCAACTGTTGAGTCAGTTTGGGAGTTTGTTTCAGCTCTAAAGCCATTCGACCTCTGCGAGACTCCTTCTTTCCCTCTATTCCCTCAAAGGAGGAGGAGAGGAATCCAACTTAAATCTTTCTCCAAGATAGATCTTTTTCGCCTTGGGACTCTGGGCAATCTCCTCTGGACGCCCAGATTCAAGGAGACGTCCTTCGTTGATGATGTAGGCCCGATCACAAACCCCTAAGGTTTCTCGTACATTATGGTCAGTAATTATAATTCCAATCCCCTTGGATTTCAATTGACGGATGATCCCCTGAATGTCTGCGACCGCAATGGGATCAATTCCTGCAAAAGGTTCATCCAATAGAATAAACATAGGGGAAAGGACGAGGGCTCGGGTAATCTCCACTCGCCTTCGCTCCCCTCCGGAGAGGCTAAAGGCTTTCTGTTTTCGAAGGGAGGAAAGTCCTAACTCATTTAAGAGTTGCTCTAATCGGGTCTTCCGTTCCTCCTTGGAAAGGGAGAGGGTTTCCAAAATGGCCATCAAGTTTTCCTCCACGGTTAATTTTCTGAATACCGAAGGCTCCTGGGGTAAATAACCGATTCCCTTCCTGGCCCTCACATACATGGGAAGACCGGTTAATTCCTCCCCGTTGAGAAATATCTTCCCTCCATTAGGTCGATAAAGTCCTACGATCATATAAAAAATAGTTGTTTTTCCAGCCCCATTCGGTCCAAGGAGGCCCACGACCTCCCCTCCCCAGGCCTCCAAACTGACCCCATTGACCACTTTTCTCCGATGGAACGTCTTGGTTAGATCCTCACATTTGAGATGAGATACGTTTCGTTCTATTTTTTCTTCTCCTCTTTAGGTGGGGGGACAATGGTGGTGCTCACCCTTCCCCCCTTTCCCCCTTCAACAAAACTTCTTCCTTCATCGATGAGATAGACCACCTTTTCTCCCCGGATCATATTCTCCCCTTCCCGGATCACCACTTCTCCCTCTAAAACAATCTTATTCTCGTTCTGGAAGAAGGTGGCCTTTTGACTGGTGGCCCTGCGATCTCCCTGGGTCACCCTCACATTCCCTGTAGCCACGATCTCCCTTAGCCTTCTGGTCTCTGGATCATAATAAAGGGTCAATTGATGAGCGTAAAGGGTAGCCTCTTCCTGTTTGGCCACCACATTACCCTTAAACACAATAAGATTCTTTTTTTGATCTCCTTCTACGGAATCGGAAGTAATATCGATGGGTGAACGGGAAGCAGTAAACCCGAAGGGTGGGGTCCTTCCCCTCAAGGCCTTCTTATTGGGGTCCTCCCTCTCCTGGCCTGCTCCAGAAGTCAATAAAAAAAGTAATAAAAGGAGAAGGAGACCTGCGCTCACAACCCTCTTCATCCTTTTTCCCCTTTCCATCGGGTTTTGACTTGATGAAGTACTTTGAAGCTCTTCTCTTCAAGATTGACCCACATCCCTTGACCTACCAGCCGAATCTCTTTTCCTTCCCATTCGATAGGATCCGAAGAGGTCACCCTTTTCTTCGAGTGGTCATAAAAGAGAGAATGGGTCTGCAATCGGTAACCATCACTGGTGGCAAGGATCACATTCCCTACAAGTTCCAGATTTTTCGAATCTTGATAGACTTTTCCTTGATTTCCAGAAAGGGTGAAAATCCTTCCGTCGTCTGAATAATAGACCACCTTAACCTCTTCTAAGGTTAAAAAATTCTCTTTTTGATATTGTTGAACGGCTTTTGCTTCCAGTTCCCAATGGATCTTCCCCTTTTTCTCCTCCACAAATCGGATCTTCTCTAATTGTTGATCGATGTTTTCTCCCAATCTAAAACCCTTTTCTTGATCACTCTTTTTTTTCTGTTCCTGTAGATTCACCCATAGAAGGCTCAAGACTCCCACCACGATCAGTCCGATAAAGACCAATAGAATGACCCTTACTCTTTGAGTCCTCCCTGTCCTTTTTCTCATCAGACGACTCCCGCCTTTAAAAGATCATGCAGATGAATCACCCCTACAGGAACCTTTTCTCCTGGCTGATCAAAAACAAAGAGGGAGGTGATGGAGTATTCTTCCATCCTCTGAACGGCTTTTGCAGCCAAGGCATCTTTTTCAATCCATTTTGGATTTCTGGTCATGACCTCTGAGGCGGTCCGATTGAGAAGGTCACTGAATCTTTCAAGAGCCCTTCGAAGATCCCCATCGGTAATGACTCCCACCAGATGTCCCTGATCATTTAAAACTGCCGTGACCCCCAATCGTTTAGAAGTGATCTCAAAAATGACTTCTTTCATGAGAGTCTTTTCAGTCACTTTTGGGAAGGCTTCTCCCACATGCATTAAATCCTTCACGGTAAGAAGGAGTCTTTTCCCCAAGGCACCTCCAGGATGAAGGAGGGCGAAATCCTCCTCTTTGAATCCCTTTTTAATCATCAAAGTGACGGCCAGGGCATCTCCAAGGGCAAGGGTAGCGGTGGTGCTTGCCGTTGGGGCTAACCCCAAAGGGCAGGCCTCTGTCTTGACATGAATGTTCAGGCAGACATCGGCGGCCTTTGCCAAGGTGGACCTGAGATTTCCCGTTAAGGCGATGAGCTTATTTCCGTAGCGTTTAATGAGGGGGAGAACCTCCAGGAGTTCTCGCGTCTCGCCACTATTGGAGATGGCCATGACGAGGTCCTCTCGAGCTAACATCCCGAAGTCTCCATTGAGTCCCTCTGCAGGATGAATGAAAAAAGATGGGGTCCCCGTACTGGCAAAGGTGGAGGCGATCTTTCGACCCACCAAGCCCGATTTACCCATGCCCATTAGAACGACTCTCCCTTTACATCCATAAAGAAGGTCTACTGCCTTGGAGAAGTTCTCATCGATCCGATCGATGAGATCGAGGATCGATTGGGCTTCGATTCGTAAAACTTTTTTTGCCTCTTCAATCGCATTGAACTCGGTCATTGTCCCTACCACCTTTACAGCATCCATCTTTCAGCGCTCCCTTTCTTTTTTAATCTCTTTTTTTATCGGTTTCTTCTTTCCATAAAGGAGGGAGGCCTTGATGAATTCGCGGAAAAGAGGATGAGGGACCATCGGTTTCGATTTGAATTCGGGATGGAATTGACAGCCCAGAAACCAGGGATGACCTTTCAACTCAATAATCTCAACCAGTTGTTGCTCAGGAGAGACCCCACTAAATCTGACCCCCGCTCTTTCTAAGATCTCTTGATAGGCATTATTGAATTCGTATCGGTGTCGATGCCGTTCAGAGATCAGTTTTCTTCCATACGCCTTAAAAGCCAGACTCCCCTCCTCCAAACGGCAGGGATAGGCCCCCAATCTCATCGTGCCTCCCTTAGGGGTCGCCTCATCCCTCTTCTGAACCACCCTATTTCGATCCACCCATTCCTCTAAAAGACAGATCACAGGGTGAGGGGTATTCTGATCAAACTCCGTGCTATTGGCCCCTTTCAGGCCGGCCAAATGCTGGGCAATTTCAATGACCGCACATTGCATCCCCAGACAGATTCCAAAAAAAGGAATTTTTCTCTCCCGGGCGAACTGGATCGCATGGATCTTTCCCTTGATCCCTCGTGTACCAAATCCACCTGGCACGAGAATCCCATGGGCCCCCTGGAGATAATCCTCCGGGCCATTCTTCTCGATCTCTTCGGAATCCACATAGACAAGATTTACCCGAGCATCATTGGCAATCCCACCATGAATCAAGGCTTCGGTTAAACTTTTATAAGATTCCACCAGGCTTACATATTTCCCGACGACTGCAATGGTCGTTTCGAAACGGGGATGCTTAATCTTTCTGACGACTCGCTCCCAGGGTTTTAAATTGGGCTGTCCTGTCCAGATGTTCAGTTTTTCTACAATCTTTTCGTCCAGTCCTTCTTGATGAAATACGATTGGAACCTCATAGATCGTCTCGACATTCTTTGCCGTAATCACGGCATCCTTATCGACATCACAGTAAAGGGCAATCTTTGCCTTCAGATTTGGAGGAAGGATCCGATCCGTTCGACAAAGAAGAATATCGGGTTGAATCCCGATCTCCCGAAGTTCTTTCACGCTGTGCTGGGTGGGTTTGGTCTTCAGTTCTCCTGCCGTCTCGATATAAGGGACTAAAGTCAGATGAATATAAAGCGTATTCTCCCTCCCTACCTCTCCACGAATCTGACGGATGGCCTCCAAAAAGGGAAGGCTTTCGATATCCCCGACCGTCCCCCCCACCTCGACAATGACCACATCCACCTCTTCAGCGAGGGCAAAGATCTTTGACTTGATTTCATCGGTAATATGGGGAATGACCTGCACGGTGCTTCCCAAATACTCCCCTCTTCTTTCCTTCGAGATGACAGAATCATAAATCTGTCCCGTGGTGTAATTATTCTTTTTCGAGGTCTTCACATGGGTATAACGTTCATAATGACCCAGATCAAGGTCTGCCTCCGCTCCATCATCTGTGACATAGACTTCCCCGTGTTGGAATGGATTCATCGTCCCTGGATCGACATTGATGTAAGGATCGAATTTGAGAAAAGAGACCTTCAACCCTCTTAGCTCGAGAAGGGCACCAATAGAAGAACAGGCCAATCCTTTTCCCAAGGAGGAGAGAACCCCACCGGTCACAAAAATATATTTCGTTCTTTTATTGGGTGATTGATTCATCTTCTTTCCTTTCGCAGGAGTCTCAAAGGAGCAAAAACCTCTCGATCAGCTCATGTCCTTTCTCAAGGAAAAGGCCGCTTCTTCTTGCAGAGACTTCATCAAAGGATACCGCGGGGTTCTCCTCTTTCTTTCCTTCACTCCGATAGATGACAAAAGGAACAGGATCGGCTGTATGAGTTCGCAGAGATAGAGGAGTGGGATGGTCCGGCAAGACCATGATCCGGTAATGTTCAAAATATTCCAACCCCTTTAGGACTCTCCCCACGACTCTCTCATCGAAGTCTTCGATCGCCTTGATCTTCAAATGGAGCTCTCCCATGTGGCCTGCTTCATCTGGTGCCTCCACATGGATATAGACAAAATCTTTTTTCCTTAAGGCTTCCAACGCATAGGTGGCCTTCCCCTCATAATTCGTATCAAGGAAACCGGTGATATGGGGAACCTCTAATATCTCAAGGCCAGCCAAACGACCAATCCCTCTGATCAAATGGACCGCCGAAATCACCACCCCTTCGATTCCAAATCGTTCTCGAAGCGTCACCATTTGAGGAGACCTTCCCTGACCCCATAACCAGATGGCATTGGCAGGCCGTAGCCCTCTGGCCTTCCGATGAAGATTGATTGGATGATCTCTGAGGACCCTTTGAGAGTCCTCCATTAATTTGAGGATCTCTCCGACGGAATGATTTCCTTTGGGAAGATAGGGAGAGATGTCTTGACCAATGATGTCATGGGGAGGGGTAAAAGAGACTTCCTCAAGACCCCGAAATATAGAGGCCCCTTCTCGTAGAACCATGAGGTGTCGATAACTTACTCCGACAAAAAACTGAATCCTCTCCGATCCGAGGGCTCGGTTTAGCTCCTCGATGAGTCTCTCTGCCTCCTCATTTGAGATATGTCCGGCTGAGAAATCCTCCATGATCACCTTTGAATTTTGAAATTGAAGGGTCACGAGATTGCATCGAAAAGCAAGATCGCTGGGGCCAAGGGCCACTCCAAGGCTGGCTGCCTCAAGGGGTCCCCTTCCTGTATAATATTTAATAGGATCGTACCCAAAGATAGAAAGATTCGCGATTTCACTTCCTGGATTAAAGCCTCCTGGGATCGTTTGAACAAGACCTATCTCCCCATGCCTTGCTAACCAATCCATATAAGGTTTATCCGCCATCATCAAGGGAGTCTTCTCCTGATGCTCTTTTATCGGGTAATCAGCCATCCCGTCACCAACAATAATAATGGATTTAACGCTTCTCCCCATTTTCATAAAACCTAAATATACCAAAAAGTTACAAATGTCAAATAAAAATCTTTACTTGAAAGCAAAAGTTATGCCAATTTTTATTAAACAAGGGTGTTTAAATAGGGAAGGAATTTAAGAGGACAAACTTCTTTTGAGGATTGGGAATACCTTTTTGCGAATATATTGGACCACCTTCTCCATCTCTGCCCGGTTGTCTCTTTTATTAGACATAAAATGAATGGGATCTCCTCTTAATCTTCTTTCCTTAAACCCGTAGCTCTCCGCCCAATTCAAATAACTTTCCGGAATCTCTTCTTTCAATTCAATTCCATTCATGATCGCCCATGCTAAAGTCCAGGCACGGGCCACATTAGAGATCTGATAGCCTCCACCCCCTAAAGCTACCCATCGAGGGGCCAAATCCCTCATTCTTTGAACCACCTTTTCGAAGGCATAAATAGAGAGTCTAAGATTGGTAAGGGGGTCGTCAAAAAAGGTATCCACTCCTAACTGGGTGACCAGAATATCGGGTTTAAAAATGGAGAGTAATTCAGGAACGACCTCTTCAAAGGCCCATAGATAAGTATCATCTTCAGTATAAGGAGGAAAAGGAAGATTTACAGAAAATCCTTCCCCTTTTCCTTCTCCAATCTCATACTCAAAACCACTGCCAGGAAACAGAGTATACCCTGATTCATGGAGGGAGATCGTTAATACCCGGTCTGTGGTGTAGAAAGCTTTCTGAACCCCATCCCCATGATGAGCATCAATATCAAGGTAAGCCACCCTCATCCCTCGATCCAAAAGTCTCAAGATCCCTATTACAGGATCATTGATGTAGCAGAATCCTGAGGCCCTCTCTCTCATGGCATGATGAAGCCCACCCGCTATATTGAAGGCCCTCTCTCCCTTTCCACTGGCGACGAACTCAACGGCTTGAAGGGTGGCTCCTGTCACCAAAAGAGACCAATCAAAAAGGCCAGGGAAAATTGGATTGTCTCCAGGCCCAAGGCCGTAGGGATAGAACTCCCCTTTCATCCTCCCTTGATTTGCCTGTTTTAAGATGGCTAAATAATCTTCACTATGAAACCGTGAGAGGTCCTCCTCTTTTGCCTTCTCGGTCTGAACGAGTTCGACACCCGGAAGGTCAAGGAGCCCATAGGCTTTAATCAATTCATAGGTCAATCTAAGCCTGATAATTCGCAGGGGATGGGTAGGACCATAATCAAATTGGAAATAGTCATCGGTATAAATGAAGGCATTTTTCACCATGGAGGCTTGCCCTCTACCATTTGGCAGAAGTGATCTTTTCAAAATCTTCCCAAAAATGAGCCTCTGCCTTCTGCCAGTATTCCCCCCATCGACTTTTGAAGAAGCCTTCCAATTTTTTCATCAATCGTTTCCAGCCCGGAAGATAGTCATACTTTAAGACATCTTCAAGGAAAGGAACGATCTCTCCTAATTTCTCTTTAGGAAGATAGGCATAGGCCTTTTTTTCAAAAGACCGTTTAAGGGCTTCAGGCGTAAGGGCATGGGCAGTGAGCATCGCCACGCGAAGTTTTTTTTCAACAGCCAGGTCCAATAGTTCAAATCCTCGAACCCCCATAATATCCAAGATGACCACATCATAGCTCTGCGACTGCAGTTTCTTGACCGCTTCCTCATAGGTCGTCGCTTTCTCAAAAATAGATCGGGGTGCAGCTTGGAGGATCTCTTCTTCCAAGGCAGACAAAACATCCGGTTCATCATCCACAGCGAGAATCTTTTTACCATTGAGAATGGACTCGCTCATGAAAGGGTCCTCCCGATTTCCTTTTACCGTAGTCCCTATCGTTCATTCTGTTGAAGGGTCTCTTGATAAGGAATCGCCATTTTATCTTAAACGAAGAGATTTCAATACCGCCTCCTTCGTTGGAGGAAGGGTGATCGGTTTTTGAGAGATTCGAATGGCCGTATCTGGGTCTTTTAAACCATGGCCCGTGATGGTTAACACGACGGTCTCCCCTTTTTTAAAGAACCCTTTTTGATAAAGTTTGATCACCCCGGCCAGGGAGGCGGCTGAAGCGGGCTCACAGAAGACTCCCTCAAGGCTGGCGATCATTTGATAGGCCTTAAGGATCTCCTCATCGCTCACCATATCGATTAATCCTCCTGATTCATCCCTTGCTGCTACGGCCTGCTTCCAGCTCGCAGGATTTCCAATACGAATGGCCGTAGCCACCGTCTCTGGTTTCTCAATCACTTTTCCTCTCACGATGGGAGCTGCTCCTTCGGCTTGAAATCCTAACATCTTTGGAAGTCGATCCGCTCTCCCCTTCTCCCAGTATTCCTTATATCCTTTCCAATAGGCAGTGATATTCCCTGCATTTCCAACGGGGAGGCAGTGATAGGTTGGAACGAATCCTAAGGCATCAATGATTTCAAAGGCAGCCGTCTTCTGACCTTCGATCCGATAAGGATTAAGGGAATTGACTAAGGTGATTGGTTCGGTCTCAGAGATCTCTCTTACAATTCGAAGGGCCTCATCAAAATTCCCTTCGATTTGAATCACCTGAGCCCCATGGGCGATGGCCTGGGAGAGTTTCCCGAGGGCAATCTTTCCTTCCGGGATGAGGACATACGCTCGCATCCCTGCTTTGGCCGCATAGGCAGCGGCAGAAGCGGAGGTATTCCCGGTAGAGGCACAGATGACCGCTTGAGAGCCCATTTCTTTAGCCATGGAGACAGCGACGCTCATTCCCCTATCTTTAAAAGATCCCGTTGGATTAAGCCCCTCGTATTTGTAAAATAACTCAATCCCTTGAAGCACTTCCTTCTGAATTCGTGAAGAAGGGATTAAGGGAGTATTCCCCTCAAGAAGGGTAACGATATTCTTTTCTTCTTTGAGGGGTAAAAAATCCCAGTATTCGCGAATCACTCCCCGCCAAAGGTGTCTTTTAAGTTCCATCGCCTGATTACTCCAGTTCGTTTTCTACTCGAAGAAACATGGTTTTTCCAAGAATGACCCCGAGTCGATCAATCTCTTTTAGGGCTCTATGAACACTGCTCTCCTTAGCCTCGTGGGTCATCATCACCACCGGGACAGCTCCATTGATCTGTCTTCCCTTTTGGATCACGGCTGAAATGCTAATCCCGTTCTTTCCCAAGATTCCTGAGATTTTGGAGAGAACACCAGGACGATCGATGGCTGAAAATCTCATGTAAAAAGGCATGATGAGATCATCCATCCTCTTAAGTGGAACCTTCTCGATCGCAGATTCCTGGTAAGAAAGAAGGGGAACCCTTCGTCCAGAGGCCTTGACTAAAATATTTCTTCCCAATTCAACCAGGTCACTGACCACGGCACTTCCGGTGGGCATCTGCCCGGCCCCTTGACCATAAAAGAGGGTGGGACCGACGGCATCTCCTTTGATATAGATCGCGTTAAAGACTCCCCCTACCGTAGAAAGGAGATGGGTTTCAGGGATCATCGTAGGATGGACACGGGCCTCCAATCTTCCCTCCTCCATCTTCGCGATAGCCAGGAGTTTAATTCGATAACCAAATTCCCGGCTGAACTGGATATCCAGAGGGGTGATCTCTGAAATGCCATCAATAAAAATATCCTCAAATCGAAGGGGAGTCCCGAAGGCCAGACGAATCAGGATTGAAAGCTTATGCGCTGCATCTATTCCTTCAATGTCCAGAGTTGGGTCTGCCTCCGCATATCCTTTTTCCTGGGCCTCTTTGAGGACCTGTTTAAAACTGCTTCCCTCTTCCGTCATCTTGGTCAGAATGTAATTGGACGTTCCGTTGAGGATACCAAAAATGGACTGAATTCGATTGGCAACCAATCCTTCTTTGATGGAACGAATGAGAGGAATTCCTCCTCCCACAGAAGCCTCAAAATTGACCTCCACTCCAAATCGGTGGGCGGCCTTAAAGATCTCATCCCCGTGAAGGGCAAGGAGGGCTTTATTGGCCGTAACGATATGTTTACGATGACGAATCGCTTTGAGGATATAGGTCTTGGCCGGTTCGATCCCTCCTATCAATTCCATCACAATATCGATCTCTGGATCTCTGATCACCTCATCGGCTTCCCGGGTTAAGACCCCCTTTTTTAGTCTTACTCCACGATCCTTTTTTAGATCGATATCCGCTACTTTTTTCAGGACAATCTTGGCGCCCATCCGTTTTTCAATGAGCCTCGAATTCTTTTGAAGGATTTTGACTACCCCTGTTCCCACTGTGCCAAATCCAATCAGTCCGACTTTAATCTCCTTCATATCAACCTCACTTCTATTAACGAAAGGCCTTTCGAATTCCCTGGATTGCCTGTTTGATCCTGGCTTCATTTTCAACCAGGGCAAATCTCACATAACCCTCTCCATATTCTCCAAAGCCCACTCCAGGAGACACGGCTACCTTTGCCTCTCTTAAGAGGAACTTGGCAAAATCGATGGAACCCATCTTCTGAAAAGGTTTCGGAATCTCCGCCCATACGAACATCGTCCCCTTGGGTTTCTCAATCTCCCAGCCAACCCGTTTCAATCCTTGAATTAGAGTATCCCTTCTTCGCCGGTAAATCTCAACGGTCTCTCGAACGCAATCTTGATCCTCCTTCAGTGCAATAATGGAGGCAATCTGGATGGGCTGGAAAATGCCATAATCCACATAGCTTTTTAACCTGGCCAGGGCTCCAAGCATTTGAGGATTTCCAGCAGCGAACCCCACTCGCCATCCAGCCATATTGTAGCTTTTCGAGAGGGAGAAGAACTCGACCCCGATCTCCTTTGCTCCTTTCACCTGAAGGAGACTGGGTGCACGATAATCATCGAAGACAATATCGGCATAGGCCAGATCATGAACGACCATCAGGTGATGCTCTTTGGCAAAATCAACCAGCATCTCGAAGAAATGAAGGTCGACGACCCGGGTGGTTGGATTATGAGGAAAACTGAGAATGATCATCTTTGGATGAGGCCAGGACTCTTTGGTGGCCGTGAGTAACCGTTGGAAGAAATCCTCTTCTTTGATCAGAGGGACGGAACGGACATCTCCTCCTGCGATGACGACGGAATAGGCATGAATGGGATAGGTTGGATTGGGAACGAGAGCGACATCCCCTGGAGAGAGGATAGCCAAGGCCAGATGAGCAATCCCTTCTTTGACCCCAATGGTCACAACGATTTCTGTCTCCGGATCCAGATCCACATCATAACGCTTTCGATACCATTCACACATCGCCAATCGAAGTTTATAGATTCCTCTCGAAGCAGAGTATCGATGGTTTTTCGGGTTTTTGACGGATTCGACCAATTTTTGAACAATATGTTTGGGAGTGGGAAGATCCGGATTTCCCATCCCCAGATCAATAATATCTTCCCCCCTTCTTCGGGCTTCGATCTTCAGTTGATCCACGATCGCAAAGAGATAGGGAGGAAGCCTCTCCATTCGATAGAAATGGAATCCCTGAATCTCCATCCCTCCTTCTCCTTTTCAAAAATGGTTAACATACTTCTATACCCATTTCAATCCATCCTACCCGATGGTCGCCAATTCGAGTCTTCCTTTCCATCGGTCCATCAAGGCCGCCCGAAGGGGTTGATGGGAAGGGTTTAGAAGTTGGGGGTCCCTGTCCACTAATCGAAAGGCCTCTCTCCTGGCCTCCATCAAGATGGCCGAATCCCGGATGAGTCGACCCACTCTAAAATCTGGAAGCCCGGATTGACGAACTCCAAAAAATTCCCCAGGCCCTCTCAGTTCTAAATCCTCTTCGGCAATCTTGAATCCGTCGGTAGTGCGCTCCATCGCCTGGAGTCGAATTCGCGCCTCTTCAGAGATCCGATAAGGGGCTATAAGAATACACTTGGAGGGATGATTCCCTCTCCCAATCCTTCCTCTCAACTGATGGAGCTGGCTAAGACCAAATCGCTCCGCATGTTCTACGACCATGACAGAGGCATTGGGAATATCAATGCCGACCTCGATGACGGTCGTCGCCACTAAGAGATGAATCTTTCCTTCTTTGAACTCTTTCATGATCGCCTCTTTCTCCTCACCCTTCATTCGACCATGAAGAAGCCCCACTCGGAGATCCGGAAAGACATCTCTTTGCAAATGCTCCGCCATTCGAGTGGCATCTCGCAGGTCTAACTTCTCTGATTCCTCTACCAGGGGATAGACGATGAAGGCCTGCCTTCCCTTTTGGAGCTCTTCCTTGAGGATTCGATAAACCCGAGCCCGTGAGGATTCAGAAAAAACTCTTGTCTCTATCGGCATTCTTCCTGGTGGCATCTCATCAATGATGGAGAGATCAAGATCTCCATAGACGGTCATGGCCAATGTCCGTGGAATGGGGGTGGCCGTCATCACCAATATGTCTGGATTCACTCCTTTCTTTCTCAGGAGTCCTCTCTGGATGACTCCAAATTTATGTTGTTCATCTATGATCGCAAAACCCAAACGGTGAAATTCCACGTCCTCCTGAATGATGGCATGAGTTCCAATAATCATCTGAATCTCACCCCTTTGTATCTCTCGATAGATCCTCTCTCTTTCTAACCCCTTTACATGGCTGGTCAGAAGGGCGATTCGAATCCCTAATGGGGTGATCCAACGAGAGGCCGTTGAATAATGCTGTTCAGCCAGGACTTCCGTGGGAGCCATGATGGCCACCTGATAGCCACATTCGAAAACGGGGAGGGTTGCAAGAAGAGCCACAATGGTCTTTCCGCTTCCTACATCTCCCTGAATCAATCGATTCATAGGATGGGGTTTCTCCATATCTTCGAGGATCTCTTTTAAAACCCTCTCCTGGGCGGACGTCAAAGAGAAAGGAAGCTGAGAAAGCCCCTGTTGAAGAAGGAGTCCATCTGTTTTAAAAGGAATCCCCTTCTCAAGGTGGACCTGTCTCTTCTTTAGGGCGAGACCCAGTTCTAAGAAGAAGAATTCGTCAAAAATAATTCTTCGATGGCCTTCTGATTGAAAGAGATTCAATCTTTTTAAGGACTCTTCATTGGGAGGGAAATGGACCCTTCGGAAGGCCTCCTGAAAATCGATCAATCCTTGAGCCTCCTGAATCTCTGCGGGGATGGGACTCTCCACATACGGGGCATATTCTTCCAAGATCCTCTTCATCAATCTCCGCCATGTTCGCTGATAGACGCCTTCGATCTCAGAGTAGATAGGAACGATTCGATTAAAATTTAACGAGTCTTTATCCACCTCCCCTTCGATCATCTCTACATCGGGATGATGAATCTCCTTGTGGCCATGGAACCACCGAACCTCACCCGAAAAGAGGATTCGCCTTCCCTTTTTAAAGCGTTCTCGAAGATACCGCTCATTTCCGTGAAACCACTTCAAGAGGATGACTCCACTGCCATCTCTCACCATGACTTCAAAAATTCTTTTCCGTTGGTTTTGATAGAAAACCATCTCAGAGAGGAAAATCTCTCCGATACTGGCCTCCTTGTAACCCACTTTCAACTCGGCAATCTTTTTAATGTTTCGCCGATCTTCATAAGCCCGTGGAAGGAAATAGAGGGCATCCTCCACGGTGTAGATTCCCTTCTTACCCAAAAGGGCTGCCAATTTTGGTCCCACCCCTTTTACATACTGAATAGGGGTAAGAAGGCGATTCTGGAAAGGAGGTTTTACGGATGGACTCATCGAGTCCTCCCTCCTTTTCTCCTTGGGATGCCTCTCTTCATTTTTTTATAAGATGGAGTCTCTTCCAGCACTACTTTGATAAACTTTTTTTTACAAAAAGGGCACACGATCTCATTTTCCCCGGGTTTTAATGAATCCTTCTCATAAGAGAGGGGTTGATCACAATAAGGACACCGATGAGGAAATTTTTGGACGACCATCTCTTGAATCTCTCTATTCATAAAATAATGCTCCTTTAATCCTGAATGTGAATGAACTATACTAAAACTCGCCTAAAGAATCAATTGGAATGAATGATTTTTTTGACATCCCGAAAGAAATTTGCCATAATTTTGCCTTGTGAATTGGATCAATCGATTAGGAGCCTTTACGATTTTCTATATCGAAAGAATGGGCAGAATGGGTCTTTTTCTTGTGAAGGCCTTCCTTTGTGCTATCACTCCTCCTTTTAAATCCTCATGGGTATTAAAACAGATCTGGTTCATTGGATCTCAATCCACTCTGGTCATCTTCCTCACCGGTGCATTTTCTGGCATGGTCCTGGGGCTCCAGGGGTTTTATACCCTCAACCGATTCGGTTCAGTGGCCCTCTTGGGGCCTATGGTTGCTCTTTCCTTGATCAAAGAACTTGGTCCGGTCCTCTCTGCCCTGATGGTGACCGGAAGAGCTGGCTCTGCGATTACGGCAGAAATTGGAATAATGCGAACCACCGAGCAGATCGATGCGATTGAATTAATGGGCCTTAATCCATTTCGATACCTGATCGTCCCTAAATTGATCGCCGGAATCATCGCCCTTCCCCTATTGACGGCCATTTTCAATGTGGTCGGGATCTTTGGGGGATATCTTATTGGAGGAAAGCTCTTGGGAGTAGGAGAAGGAACCTATTTTGGGGAGATGACCGCTTATGTAAAAATCCAAGATGTATTGGAAGGGATTTATAAATCTTTGAGTTTTGGGATCTTAATCACTTGGGTTTGTTGTTATAAAGGCTATTATGCCGGATATGGAGCAGAGGGAGTGAGCAAAGCGACGACCCAGGCAGTCGTCCTCTCCTCCGTCCTCATTCTTTTTTGGGATTACATCATGACCTCTCTCCTTTTTTAGAGAAAAAAATGATTCAATTGGATAAGGTTTACAAATCTTTTAATGGAGTCCCTGTTCTGAGAGGGATCTCTTTTCAAGTCCAAAAAGGAGAGATTCTGGCCCTGATCGGGGGGAGTGGTCAAGGGAAAAGCGTCATCCTAAAACATATTGTTGGGCTGATGAAGCCTGATCAGGGCCATGTCTTTATCGAGGGAAAGGACATCTGTCATCTCAAAGGGAAACCCCTTGAAGAGATCCGAAGTCGAATCGGGTTTCTTTTCCAGAGCAATGCCTTATTTACTTCTTTTACGGTTTACGAAAATGTAGCCTTCCCTCTCCGGGAAAAGACCCCTCTGCCCGAGGAGGAGATTCGAAAAAGGGTGATGGATCAACTCGAACAGGTAGGCCTCTCAGGAGCAGAGAATAAATACCCCGCAGAGCTCAGCGGTGGGATGATGAAACGAACTGCTTTTGCACGGGCTCTGATTCAGAATCCTGAAATCATGCTTTTTGATGAACCCACGACAGGACTCGATCCTATCATCGCTCGGACCATCCTGGATCTCATCCATTCCCTCCATTCCCGTCTCGGGTTTACAGCGATCATTGTTAGCCATGAACTTTCGAGGATCTTTCAGATCGCCCATCGGGTGGCCATGATCCATGAGGGAACCCTTCAAACCATTGGAACACCCGAAGAGATTCTAAAATCCAAAGACCCAGTGGTCAGACAGTTCATCCGTGGGGCTTCCGAAGGTCCCATGACATTTTATTGAGGGAGAAAGATGAAAAGATTGAATATGGAATTTGGGGTTGGGCTTTTCGTGATCGCAGGAATTCTCTGTCTGGGATACCTTTCCATCAAATTGGGCCGGATGGAGATCTTTGGGGGGAGAGGATACGAAATCTATGCCATCTTTTCCAATACGGGCGGGATTAAGACAGGCTCCACAGTGGTCCTCGCCGGAGTGGAGGTAGGGAGAGTAAAAAGCATCTCTCTCGAAAACTATCAGGCAAAGATCACCCTCCTTCTTCAACCAGAGGTCAAAATTCAGGAAGATGCGATTGCCTCCATCAAGACGAAAGGTCTGGTTGGAGAGAAGTATATCGAAATCACCCCTGGAGGTTCCAATGAATTTATCCCGCCGGGCGGGAGGATCCGGGAAACACAACCCCCTGTGGACCTGGAAGATCTGATCTCCAAAATCCTATTTGAAAAGATTTGATCAATCAAAGGAATACCGAGATGATTCTGATAAGACTGTGGATCCTAATTTTATTGTTATTTGGAATGACAACCCCTCTGTTTTCTGGAGAACCCCAAGAGCAGCTTCAACAAACGACTGACAAGGTTTTGGCCATCCTTTCAGATCCGAATCTAAAATCTCCCGAAAAGACCAAGGAGAGGAGGGAGTTGATCCTCAGGGTCGTGGATGAGCGATTTGACTGGGAGGAGATGGCGCGGCGTTGTTTGGCAAGGCATTGGGTTCAGAGAACTCCTGAAGAAAAGAGAGAGTTTATCCATCTTTTTAAGGAACTTCTTCAGCAGGTCTATATGGATAAGGTAGAAGGCTACTCCTGGAATAAGATTCAATACGAGGGAGAAACCATCGATGGAAATTATGGGACGGTAAAGGTAAAAATTTTTACTCCCAAGGAACAACCTATCCATGTAGAGTATCGACTCCTCAAAAAAGGACCCACCTGGTTGGTTTACGATTTTTCGATCGAGGGGGTAAGCCTGGTCAACAATTATCGAACCCAATTTAATGAGATTATTGTGAAATCTTCTTATCGAGAGCTGGTCAAAAGACTCAAGACAAAAGTCTCTCAACCTTAAATGGGCCAGATCTTTCGAGGGAATAGGATGAGGCGAAAAATCTTCTTCTTTTTTTGTCTATGGATTGGATTGGGGTTGATCTTTCTGATGCCGCTCGAAAGTCAAGCGGAGCTTTTCGATGGGGTGGACACCGAAGAATTCAACTCTGGCTTTGAGGACAGATCCAAATCCGATTGGATGGCTCGTTCTGATGAGAGGATGGAATTCAAAGAGAAATCAGAACCGTCTTTTCCAGAGGAAGAGGTTCCTGAAGAAAGGATCCGGGATCCTTTAGAACCTCTCAATCGCATCTTTTTTCATGTAAACGATAGGCTTTACTTCTGGATCCTTAAGCCTGTGGCCAACGGATATCAGAGGGTCTTCTCCAAAGAAGTCCGAATCGGGGTCTCCAATTTTTTCTCTAACATCGCTACTCCCATCCGTCTGGTGAACTGTGTTCTTCAGGCCAACCTAAAAGGGGCAGGAATAGAGACCCTTCGTTTTCTCATCAATACCCCGTTTGGTTTGTTTGGATTTCTCGACCCTGCTCAAAAAGAATTTGGCCTGGAAAAGAGGGAAGAAGACCTCGGTCAAACCTTCGGGGTGTGGGGATTTGGCCCTGCCTTCTACCTGGAATGGCCCATTCTCGGATCCTCTAATCTCCGAGATACCTTGGGTTATATAGGAGACCTTTTTTTGGATCCCATCACCTACCTTCCCTCAACCCCGATCCGAATCGGCTTAAAAACTTATGAGAAGGTCAATGAGACCTCCCTTCGACTCGGAGAGTATGAAGATTTTAAAAAAGTAGTTCTGGACCCTTACATCGCTAAAAGGGAGGCCTACCACCAAAATCGAAAATATAAAATTAAAGAAAGAAAATGACCCGTTGAATCCAAGAGGATTGAGTGTTCTTTCCCGAACAGATCTTTTTTAATTTCAAATCATTAGGAGGTTTCCATGAGTCCAAAGAAGGCAGTCCTGTCGTCGAAAAAAAAGGCTCGCCCTAAAAAGGTCCTTTCGAGAAAAGGAATTCTGGCAATTGAAAGACGAAGATTCCCAAGATGTTATGTTGAACTTCCACTGGATTACTCGAGAAAAGGGAAAAAATCGGACTTTGGAGGTTTCGTCAAGAATGCCAGTGAAGGGGGGATCTTGGTCTATCTTCCTGAGAAGTTAGAGATTGGTGAACTTCTCAAGGTTGAGATCTTTTTCCCAAAAGGATTGGGATTATCCACGATTCGTGGAGTAGCCAAAGTCGTTTGGGCAGATCTTGCAGCTAAAGAAAGCTGGAGGGAACATCGATATGGCCTTGCCTTCCAATCCATGCCCAAAGGAATGTTTCAAAAATTTAAAGACCTGCTCCAGGAAGTAGGAAAACCCAACCCTTGAAAAATCTTATTTTAAGGAGAATGCCCTATGGATTATCAACGCTTTGTCGAAGAACAGATCCATGAAATTAGGCAATTGGTGGGAAATCAACTTGCGATCAATGCGTTAAGCGGAGGGGTGGATAGCTCCGTGGTCACCGTGCTTGGCCATCGGGCCCTCGGCGAAAGGCTTAAGACCGTTTTTATCGAAAATGGTCTGATGCGAGAGGGGGAACCTGAACGAGTCGTTAACATGTTCGAAGAGATGGGAATCCCTGTCCAACTCATTCCGGCCAAGAAAGAATTCCTGGATGCTCTAAAAGGGTTGACCGATCCTGAGGAGAAACGAAATGCAATTACCAAAACCTTTTATTCTCAAGTCTTTGGAAGATTGGTCCGTGAGAGTGGGGCAAAATTTCTTCTCCACGGAACCATTCTCACAGATATTGAAGAAACCGTGGCCGGGATTAAACGTCAGCATAATATTCTTGCCCAGATAGGAATTGATCCAGAAAAAGAGTTTGGCTATCAGATTATCGAACCCTTAAAGACCCTTCGGAAAGATGGGGTAAGAGAGGTGGCAAAGGCATTGGGACTCCCTCGGGAGATTATAGAGAGGATTCCCTTTCCAGGTCCTGCCCTTGCTACCCGGATTGTGGGAGAAGTCACCGAAGAGCGTCTGGCCACCATCCGTGCAGCTACGGCCATTGTGGAGGAAGAACTTCGAGATACCGGAGCCTTCCAGTACCTGGCCGTTCTTCTTAATGATCGGGCAACAGGAATCCATGAGGGAAGGAGAGAGTTCGGTCAGATCATCGTCGTTCGTTGTATTCAAAGCATAGATGCAAGAACGGCCACCCCGGTGGAGCTTTCCTGGGAAAAATTGAAACGCCTATGTGAGCGGATTACTTCCCTCCCCGGGGTGAATCGATGCCTTTATGACCTTACGCCAAAACCTCCTGCGACGATTGAATACATCTAAATCCCTTCCCTTACCCACCCCGTGGGATGGGGATGAAGGGAAATTTTAACTCTTCTCGGTCAGACTTGGGAGACAGGAAATGGAGGACAAAAAGAGATTGGCTATTCTGATTCAACACTGGATAGAGCATAATGAAAGCCATCAAGAAGAATACAAGAAATGGGCTCAAAGGGCAGAAGAATTAGGACTCTTCCTCGTCAAGACAAAGATTAAAGAGGCCATGGAAAGCCTTGATCAATGTAATCTCTCTCTTAAGGAGGCCCTGAGGTCTCTTTAATCCCATCCATTTTAATCCTGAAGAGGGATAGGTCTTCTTGAAGCCTTAAGCCAACTCCCTTCTGATTCATCAACCTTTAGGGAGGGTTTCTCTAACGGAAGGGTTGAGAACGTTTCAGGTCTATTTTACCCCAACGAGCTGTTAGATGACCAGGGAAAATTCTTCTTCTCTTGACATTATGTTTAAATTTTAATACGATTAAACCAATTCAGCCAACGAGGGAGCCATTCATGGAAAATAGGGTTAAAAAGAAAAAATCTAAGAGGGGAAGACCAAAGAGCCCAAAGGTGGAAATCTTGGATTTAAAGGACTTAAAGAAAAGGGTGAAACAAATCAAAAAGAGAAAGGCAGGACTCTATCGAAAAAAAAGTAGAAGATAATCGGAATCCTGTATCCAGAAATTTATTATGACCTTTTCTCATAAAGGGAGATTCCTTTCTATTTTGAAACGTAATGAAAAAAGGGAAAAGGAAAGAGGATCGGTTAGAGAAAGAGGGTTTCAGTCCTTCGGCTCAGTGTCTCTTCTCTTGGGAGAAATTGGTGGAGATGAAGGAGAAGAGGACCCAGTTTTTTGCCGGGGATGGGTTTAAGCGACTAAGAATCCTTGATGTGGATCATAAGACAAAGAATCTCCATATGGTCTGTGAATTAGGGAAAAAAACCTGGCCCCTGAATTTCAAAAAATTAGAAGAAATCCATCAAAAGGTTCATCGAGGGGAGGTCCCTCTCATTCCCTATGAGATTGACCGCTTAATGCCTACGTGGGGAAATTTTATCACCGGTCTGCTCAAATATCTCGGCTGCGAGAAGGGGTAAAAGAATTTTTAAGGATCTTTGGTGAGATTAGGGAGAAGCCGATTTAAGGAAATTTAGAAGGCCGAGTAATTCTTCTTTAGTCCATGTCGCCTTCTCTTTTAGCCATTGGGGGTCATGGATAAAATTTGATTCTATTGGAACCACAAATAGATCTTTCTTATTCTTGCCCTCGTGACCGAATTTTAATCTGGCCCACCTGAGCCCGGATTCGACCTGACTCATTCCCCTTAAGTCTTTCCTTCGCTCTATGAGCATTCCGATGAGCTCGCCTTTTTTACGATCATAATTTTTTAGAAATACTTTATAGAGGATCATCTGTCTTTTAATCCTGGTGCCTGAGGCCGGAGTTGAACCGGCACGGTGGGGGACCACCGAGGGATTTTAAGTCCCTTGCGTCTACCTATTCCGCCACCCAGGCACCTTTTCTTATTTTTCATTTATACTCTTTGGCGAATTTTGTCAAGATGTGTTATGGAGATTTTTAAAAAGAAAACTTTCATTTTCGGCAAGGAGCTACAGATGAGATCGGATAGAATGAAAAAAGGGTTGGAGCGAGCTCCCCATCGGTCTTTGTTTAAAGCCCTGGGATTGACCGACCAAGAAATTGACCGACCCATGATCGGGATTGCTAATTCAGCAAATGAGGTCATCCCAGGCCATCTTCATCTTCACCAGATCGCGGAGGCGGTGAAGACAGGGATTCGAATGGCTGGAGGAACCCCCCTTGAATTCTATACCATCGGAATCTGCGATGGAATCATCATGGGTCACGAAGGGATGAGGTATTCTCTCAGCTCGAGGGAACTGATTGCAGATTCTATCGAATCCATGGCTATGGCCTATCCCTTCGATGGCCTGGTGCTCATTCCGAATTGCGACAAAATCGTTCCAGGAATGATGATGGCTGCTGCCCGTCTGGATATCCCTACCATCCTGGTCAGTGGAGGACCGATGTTAGCAGGTGAATTTTATGGAAAAGAGATTGACCTGATCACCGTCTTTGAATGGGTTGGAAAGGTGAAGGTTGGAGAAATGACCAAAAAAGAATTGAGAGAAGCGGAGGGGTGTGCCTGCCCTGGGGTGGGTTCCTGTGCTGGAATGTTTACAGCCAATTCGATGAACTGTTTGGCCGAGGTCTTAGGCCTCGCCCTCCCATACAATGGAACTATTCCTGCTGTCTTCGCTGATCGAATTCGACTCGCAAAGGAGGCGGGACAAAAGATCATGGATCTGGTAAAGAGAGACTTAAGACCCTCTGCGATTCTAACTCCAAAGGCCTTCGAAAATGCGATTACTGTGGATATGGCTTTTGGAGGTTCTACCAATACCACCCTTCATCTGCCTGCAGTCGCCAGAGAGATTGGTATCCCCCTTTCTCTTGAGATCTTTAATCAGATCAGTGAAAGGACCCCTCATCTCTGTAACCTATCCCCTGGAGGTCCTCACCATCTCCAGGATCTCCATCAGGCAGGAGGAATCCCAGCCCTTATGGCCGAATTGAGTCGAGGAGGGCTTATTCATAAGAGTCCTATGACGGTTACCGGAAAAAGAGTTGGAGAAAATTTAAAGGGGAAAAGGGTTTTTGATTCAGAGGTGATCCGATCGATAGATCGTCCTTATCATTCCACTGGAGGGCTTGCTGTCCTTTTCGGGAATTTAGCTCCTGATGGAGCAGTGGTAAAGCGATCAGCCGTTGATGAGACAATGCTAAAGCATAAAGGTCCTGCAAGGGTCTTTGATTCGGAAGAGGAAGCCATTAAGGTGATACTGAGCCGAAACCTCCGAAAAGGGGAGGTTGTGGTGATTCGTTATGAAGGTCCAAAAGGGGGACCGGGAATGCGAGAGATGCTCGCCCCCACTTCTGCCATTGTTGGAATCGGAATGGATCGTGAAGTGGCCCTTTTAACAGACGGTCGCTTCTCCGGAGGAAGTCGGGGAGCAGCGATTGGGCATATCTCTCCTGAAGCGGCTGAGGGAGGACCCATCGCCATTGTTCAAGATGGAGACGTAATCGAAATCGATATTCCCAACAAAAAACTTAATCTTCTCCTATCGGAGGAAGAGGTGAAGAGGAGATTCTCTAAGTGGAGACCTCCTAAAAAGGCACTAAAGGGGTATCTAAAAAGGTATTCGAGACTTGTCCAATCTGCCTCTAAAGGAGCGACGTTCGAAGAGTAGGAACTGCGTAAGGTCCTTCACGGATAAAGGCCATCGTGGGTTCAATTCCTTTCTCTCTATACCGATAGAGAGCAAACTGGATGGCTCTCTGGACCATTTCTCTGGCCCTTTCCAGAGAGGTTTTTAGTTGCTTGGTATTCAAAAAGTCGAGCCCACAGATCCCTGGAAGAAGACCATAATTTTTCCGATCGATCTCGAGGGAACAGTAAATCAATCCCTCCTCTCCAACTTTTCTCAGCACTTTGCCCCATACCTCAGGTTCCCACTGGTCTTTAGTAAACTTCCACTCCGGCATTCTTAACATCTGAAGATAACCATCTGGGCCTTGCAGTTTAAGGAGATGGATGAGGGTCTTATACTCAGGAGAGCCAATCGGTTCGATGGGATCTCGATTATTGGCGACAATGATAATGGTTCCTCCCTCTTTTACGGCAGGCAGTGCCCCGACACCTGCCTTTGCCGTCTGATAGTGATCCCTTCCCACATAGCCACTATGGGTCAACACAATATCAAAAGGTTTCTCTAAAGGAATCTCTGCATACCCTTTGATCAACTCAAAGGCCTTGAGATTCACCTCAATCATATCCCCGGCGAAAACCCGAACGAGTCGCAACTCCTTGTCCAGATTGACATTGACGACAAAATCCACCCCAACCGTCTGGGCTACCTCCAAAGCCTCCTCATGACATGGATTCCCTTCCAAAACGAGGTTTGTGGCACGAGGGTCTTCCAGATAATAAGGCCCGTGGAACTTCTGGATGGTTTTGACATCCACCAACCCCGGGCAGATGGATTTCCTTCCTCCTGAAATTCCTGTAAAAAAATGACTCTCCACCAATCCTGTTAAAATCTTTAGATCTGCAGAATAGAAATCCCGATTGACATAGACGTGGGTCCCTCTTCTGGTCTCTCCGATACTTTCAAGAATATCCGGATTCTCACAATCATGATCAAGGATCCGATACTGGTCTACCACTTCCTTTCCATACATCTCGATCTTCTCTTCAAGCGTACTGGCTCGATGCATCCCTGTCGCAACAATAATCTTGATGTTTTCCTTTCTGATCCCCGAAGACTCCAGCCTTCTCAGTATGGGAAGAAGGATCCCTTGTTCTCCTTTGTAGGGAACAGGCCTTGTAATATCCGATACGGCAATGGCCACATGGAGCTCTTCAGGAGGTTTCCCTTTCTTTCGAATGATCTCTTCCAATGGAGGACTTTGGATAGGATGGTCAAGAGCTTCTTCAATGGCCCTTCGAGGATCGGGAAGGGGTGGAATATCTTTCATTGTCAGTTCCACACAATCGGGTGGGACAAACACCTCGAGAATCTCTTTCCCAAACTCAACTGGAATAGGCCGCCAATCTTTGGTATCCACTTTCTTCATCGTTTTCTTAAAATCGGATTTCATTTTTCCTCCTGAGGTCATTGACCGTTTTAAAGGGTGATCTCCTTCACGGAATAAGATTCAGATCCCCTGAAAAGGCCGCTTCGAGAACAGGTCTCATTAATCGTTCCACATCCCCTTTTTCAGGGTTCATTGGAGTTGGCATGTTCTGGAGTTTCATCTTGAGTTGAGGATTTTTGGCTGCGACGAGCATCCGTTCGAGGTGGGTTCGAGAGGCCCCGGCCTCTTTGAGGGTGGTTGGGAAATTTAGATCCTTAGCCAATGCAATCATTCCTTTAGCGACGGCTAATCCCAAATCCCTCCCTTTTAATGGATCTAATTCCTCCTGGATATAACCCGCCTCTTTAAAAATGGCTCCAATCGTCTTTAGTTGATCCTCAATGACCGGGGCAAAAAGCACGGTATAATAGGGATTAAGGAGGGCACAGGCCCTCCCGTGGCTCAAAATATCGACCAATGAAAAACTTCCCAGGTGAGGACCACTGGTTCCACCGAGCATAATGGCATATCCCCCCAAATCTGTTCCAAGACCAAGAGCCACTCTTCCCTCTCTATCTCTCCCATCTTTTTTCACCCTTTGAAGGCCATAAATAATTAATTGAATACAAACTTGGGCCACTTCCTTGATCTTCTCATAATCCGCCCCTTTTGCTCCCATAAAGACTTCCCAGGCATGAGCGATTCCATCAAGTCCCCCATCCAAGGTGAGGTTCATAGGGGAATCAAGGGTAATCTTATAATCGAAAACCGCTGCTGGAGGAACAATGGCTTCATCTACGATCAACTTCTTCTGGCCTGTTACCAGGTCCGTAATATTTGAATACTTTGTTAAATGAGCCCCCGAACTGGAAGCGGTCTGGACAGCCACAACCGGCATAACCCTTTTCCCTGTCTTTTCCTGAAGTTTTGAAACCAGACCCGTTCCAAAAAAAGGCTCAATGGAATCTGCCTCCTCTGGGGGAACTCCTAAAATCTCCGAAACTTCTTTGGGAGTAAAGGAATTCAATATGGCAGAAGCCTTGGCCGAATCGATAGTACTTCCACCCCCAAGAGCCACAATGACCTCTGCCTTTGAACGGGCTACCTGTAAACTGATCCGATAAACATCCTCCCGGGGAGCATTGGGTCGAGCTCCTTTGATTACATCGAAGTCCACTCCATACGCTCTAAAACTCTCTTTAATCCCATTCAGAGGTTTCTCAATCCACGGATGACCCAACCCTGTGACCACCAGAAGGACTCTTTTCCCAAATTGGGCTGTCACCCTCCCTGTGGTATTCAACACCTCTTCTCCAAAGATATAACTCTCTCCCTTCCAATCATAAAGAATTCTTCTTGCCCTTTCTATGGTTTCCCTCATTTTTTATCCCCTCACTTTTTATAACTAATGATAATGGAGTCTTATACAAAAATTCAAGTAAATCGCTTATTAAAATTAAAATAATTGACACCTGTATTCCTTCTTGTTAATATTGTCAACTAAAGGAGAAAAGAATGGATCCTCAAAAGATTCAAAAAGCAGCAAGAGATATTCTTAAATCCAAGAAAACGATTGCTTTCACAGGAGCCGGGATCTCTGTCGAAAGTGGAATCCCTGACTTTCGGAGTGCAGGGGGATTGTGGGAGAGATTCGACCCGGAAGAATATGCGCATATCGATGCCTTCTATGCTAACCCGGAGAAGGTCTGGACCATGCTCAAGGAGATGTTTTCTCTTATCCTGAAGGCCAAACCCAATCCAGCCCATATCGGTTTAGCTGACCTCGAGAAAATGGGACTCCTTTCTTCTATCATTACTCAAAATGTGGATGGCCTTCACCAAGCTGCTGGAAGTAAGAATGTCATTGAATACCATGGGAGCCATCGTACCCTTTCCTGCCTTAAATGTTCGAAATCCATTGATGGCACCCATCTCACAATAGAGGACCTCCCTGCCCGTTGTCCCTCCTGCTCATCCCTTTTGAAGCCCGATGTGGTCTTCTTTGGAGAAGCGATCCCATGGAAGGCTCAAACCCTTTCCCTCATGGAGGCCAAATCCTCCGACCTGATCTTAGTCATTGGCACCTCGGCTGTGGTCTATCCTGCGGCGTCCATCCCTTTTATGGCGAAACAAAGCGGGGCTACTGTGATAGAAATCAATATGGAGCCAACCCCACTTACCTATCACATATCCGACTATTTGATTCAAGGCCCGGCTGGAAAAATCCTTCCGGAAATTGTCAAAGAGGTGAAACGATTGATGGGGTCTGGCCGAGGTTATTGAAATCTAAATTTTAAAATGATATGATTTAATTAGGACTCTTACAATAATAGCCCAACTCTTGGGAGTTGGGCTTCACAATGAGAGGTGAAGATCTCTATTTGAAAGAACAACAAGCCGTAGACTCGCTCCTTGGGGAAGAGGCTGTTGAAAAGGTTGTCTTTGATGATCTTCAATTAGCCAACCTCCTTTTCGGGCCTCACAACGAAAATTTAAAGCGGATTGCCCGAACCATTGGTGTCAAGATCAATGTAAAGGGAAATGTATTGACGATTCAAGGCGAAAGCCTCGATGTGGACCTTTCAAAACGTGTCCTTCATGATCTCTATCTCCTCCTGAAAAAAGGCTACCCCCTCTATCCCAATGATATCGATTATGCTATCCGGATGATGTCCGATGACCAAAATGTGAATATTGAAGAGATTTTTCTCGATACCATCTATATCTCTTCCAAAAAAAGAGTGATCACTCCAAAAAGTTTGACTCAGAAACAGTACATTGATGCGATACGAAAATACGACCTCGTCATAGGAATTGGCCCTGCCGGGACGGGAAAGACCTATCTGGCCATGGCCATGGCTGTTGCCTCTCTCATGAAACAAGAGGTGGAAAGGATTGTTCTGACTCGGCCAGCGGTTGAGGCAGGAGAAAAGTTAGGTTTTCTCCCTGGCAATATGTATGAAAAGGTCAATCCCTATCTCCGTCCTCTCTACGACGCCCTCTATGATATGATGGATTTCGAAAAGGCATCCAGATTGGTAGAAAAAGGGATCATTGAAGTGGCTCCTCTGGCCTTCATGCGAGGTCGAACCCTGAACGATTCTTTTATTATTCTGGATGAAGCCCAGAATACTGGACCAGAACAGATGAAAATGTTTCTTACCCGATTAGGGTTTAGTTCCAAGGCGGTCATCACAGGAGACATCACTCAGGTGGATCTCCCGGAGAATAAAGTCTCAGGACTGATCGAGATTCAAGGAATTCTCAAGGGAATAGAGGGAATCGCCTTTATCTATTTTTCAGAAAAAGATGTAGTCCGACATCCTCTGGTCCAGGAGATTATTAAGGCTTATGAAAGAGCCGAGGAGAAGCGTCTCCGTTCCAAGCATTGAGACTCCCTTGAAAAGAGGAATGATGAAACTGTTTAAAAAATGGAGTCAGCTTTTAGGATTGAGGCAAAGGAATAATGGCTCCAAACGGAGCTCTTGGGGAGAAAAGGTTAAATCTCCTTATTATCAAAAATGGCTCATTGGGATAATCACTACCCTCCTTCTTGCCCTTCTCCTCCTCCCCACCTTAAGTTTGCCCATTAAGGAGTATAGGATCGGGGATATTGCGACCAAAGAGATTAAAGCAGCCCAGGATCTTCTGGTAGAAGATGAGAACTCGACCAGGGAAAAAAGAATGGAAGCCGAGAAATCTGTTCTTTCCGTTTACGATTATGATCCGAGCCTACTCGTGGATGCAGAAAATCGAATTCGGTCAACCTTTGCCTTTCTCTCCTCTTCTTTGCAGAAAGGGAAAAACCATGAGTTAGAGGCGCAAAGAGTAAGGGAGTGGGAGGCCTCCATTCGCCTTCCCTTGAATGCCAATGAATGGCATCTCTTAGAGAAAGAAAAATTTAATCCCCTCTTGGGCGAGAGAATCCTGAAATTGATCACCCCTCTCTTCATAAAAGGGATCGTCAATGACAAAGACCTCCTCGATCCTGAAGCGACCAAGGGAGTAATCATTCGAAACGTTCAGACGCGGTTGGAAAGAAAGGACCTTCCTCCCTTTCACTTTCTCGATTATAAGGAGGCCAAATCTAAACTTCGAGGAGAAACAGAACCCCTCTCCACGGTTTATGGAAAAGAGATGGGAATCCTTCTGATCAAGATATCGGAACATTTTTTACGCCCCAACCTTACCTTTAATAAAGATGAGACTGAAACACGAAAGACGGAAGCAAGAGAGAAAGTCAATCCTGTCTATTTCCAGGTGAAACGAGGAGAGGTCATTCTGAGGGCAGGCGAAAAGGTAAAAGAAGAGCATCTTCTAAAGATCCATGCTTTAAAAAAAACTCAGGAAAGAGGCAACCTTCTCTCTATCTTGGCAGGACTCACCCTTTTGAGTTTTCTCATTTTAGTAATCCTTCACGAATTCTCTACTAAAAATATTCGAAAGATTGCCCCCTCACGGAAAGACCTTATCTTTTTCTGTAGCACCCTTGTCGGAACCATTGGATTCCTGAAGCTCTTTCAACTGATTACAGATATCTTAGGGGGAGAACTTCTTTCTATTCCTTCTTCCTCTTATATTTACCTCTTCCCGATAGCCGCAGGGGCTATGCTCATTCGAATCGTCCTTAATTCAGAGGTGGCCATCGTCTATGCCATTCTTTCAAGTTACTTCTCGGCTGTTCTCATAGGAAACCAGCTTTTCTTCTTTATCTTTTGTTTAATAGGGAGCTTGATTGGAGCCCATCGGGTAGCCAGATGTGAACAACGATCCATTCTGATTAAAGCCGGATGGATCGTTGGTGGCGTGAACCTCCTCACCCTCTTCTCCTATCATCTGATTACTGGGACTCCCTTTAGAATGACCCTCCTTTCAGATGGGATCATGGGATTTTTAGCCGGTCCCATCTCTTCGGTATTCCTGTTGGGGATCACTCCCATCATCGAAAGCCTATTTAATTACACGACCGACATCAAACTCCTTGAGCTGGCAAATATGGAACATTCTCTCTTGAAGGATATGGCGGTGCAAGCTCCTGGGACTTACCACCACAGTCTCATTGTGGGAAGCCTGGCTGAAGAAGCCGCCAAATCCATTTCAGCCAATCCCTTGTTGGTCCGGGTGAGCTCCTATTATCATGATATAGGAAAACTTAAAAAACCCCTCTATTTTATAGAAAATGTCAGGGGAATGGAGGGAATGGAGAATCGCCACGATCATCTTTCTCCTTCCATGTCAAGCCTTATCCTGATCTCTCATATCAAGGATGGAGTTGAATTGGCATCGGAGCATCGACTGGGAGAGAGAATCACCCATATCATTCGACAACACCATGGAACAAGTCTGATTACCTATTTTTATCAAAAGGCAAAAGAAAAAGAGAATCAAGAGATGGATCCCATAGAGGAGAAAGATTTCCGGTACCCGGGGCCAAAACCCCAAACGAAGGAGGCTGGAATCGTGATGCTCGCCGATGCCGTCGAAGCGGCCACTCGAACCCTTACGGATCCTACCGCCTCTCGGCTTCGAGGACTGGTTCAACAGATTATTCGTAACTTCTTCCTTGATGGGCAGCTCGAAGAGTGTGAATTGACTTTAAAGGACCTTCAAAAGATTGAAGAGAGCTTTAGTCGGACCCTCACAGCCATCTTCCACCAGAGGATTGACTATCCATCTCTTTCCTTTTCAGAGCTTCAGAAAAAGAAAAATGATGAAAATCTGGATCAAAAATCAACAAAAACTTATCCCCTTAGACTCAAGAAAGATAAAAAGAACGGTCCAAAAGATATTGACCAACTTAGGACTTCCTGAAGCTGAACTCAGTATCCTGTTTGTAAACGATCAGCAGATTCGAGGGATGAATCTCAAGTATTTGGGTCTGGATAAGCCCACCAATGTCCTCTCCTTCTCTATGAGAGAGGGGGTCAACTCTTGCCTTAATCCCCATCTTCTTGGGGACTTGGTGATCTCCATTGAGACAGCCAAACGACAATCAAAGGCATGGGGGCTCAGCCCGATGAAGATGATTACCCTTTTGATGATCCATGGAATCCTTCATTTGATCGGATATGAGCACGAGGGAGACAGAAAAGAAGCGAGGAAAATGGCCCTCAAACAGAAACTCCTCTTTCACCAAGTGACCCAACCTGCTCTTTCCAAATCTCAATCAAAAACTAGGAAGAAGAACCTCAGTTAAAGATCCAGAGCCTTCGGAGGCGATTAAAACGTTTAAGGAATAACGTTTCTTCAGGGGTCATGGAGGAAGGAGAAACCCTCTCTTTTAATTTTAAGAATCCCCCATAATCGACCCATCGGAAGATGGGGAAAAAATAGCGATAAAGCAACCCTCCCTCCCTAAAAGAGAGGCTGCTATTAAAATCGATTAGAAAGGGCTCTCCTTTATCACTAACGAGGATATTCCCCTTATGCCTCAAATCTAAGTGGACCACTCCTCTACGATGAATCTCTTCAAGAATCCCTCTTAGATTGGAGAAAAAAGAGGGAGGAAGGTTTTCATTCCTTCCAATGGGTTTACCTGGTATTAATTCCACGGCGAAGGCAAAACGGTCAATCCTTCTCAAAGGTCTTGGGACTCCCTTTATCCCGTCCAACTTTGCATAAATCTTCCATTCCCTTTGGATCAACCACCAACTCAAAGTCCACCGGAATAAAAAATTTCTTTTTCGGACATCTTTAATGATGTAAGATTGTCCTTCGGTTTCCACTTTATTCAAATCAGGTTTCCCAAATCTTCCCTTGACCAGACAAACAGAATTTTTCTCGATCTCTTTCCGGGTCATTTTCTCATAGAATCTAAAATACTTTGCCCCAGTAGGGTCTACTTAAAATCAATAAAATCCCAAAAATAATTATCAAAAGAATTCCCTCTTCACTGTTCTCTATGAAATTCCTTAAGCGCCAATGGACTTTCTCCTTGGAATAAGGAACGATTCTGGGGATATAATCCGGAACCTTTTGATCATAATCCTCAAATTGTTCACCGAAAAGCTTCCTCAGTCGTTCTCCCTCAACCCTCTTCTTATAAGGAATATAATGAAAACAGAACATGAGGGTAGATGCAGCCAAGAGATAAATATTATCAGCAAGGATACAGAAGCCCGTTGTGATAAGAATCGTTCCTATATAGAGCGGGTTCTTCACATAACTATACGGTCCACTGACTGTAAGGACTTCATTCTTCTGAAGATGGCCTGCTGCCCAGATGCGAATCACCTCTCCCCCTAAGATCAGAATAAGTCCGATGACGATTCCAGGTAGCTTAGGTTTGGCAAAAAGGATTAATAAGATTGCTCCGATAAAAAGTGGAACTCTTCGAAGTTTATGTCTCATTGAAAATTTTTCCTTTCTGAAAATTTGGTTAGCAAGGATTCCTTCTTTTTATAGATGAAGTAGAGATTTCTTAAATAGATGAAATTTCCTGGAAGATAGGCCAAAATAAAGACAGGGTCCATTCTATGAATTGCGTAAACAAGAACAATTAACCCTCCAGCCAGGCTAAAATACCAGAATGAAACTGGAATAATGCTTTCCTTTCTCTTCTCGGAAGTGATCCATTGGACAATGAATCGTAGAGTAAACATGGCCTGCCCAATAAACCCCAAAATGAGCCAGAAGTCTAATTGAAAGGTTGGGTACTTCAAAGAAAGATCTTTTAAAAAATTTAAAGCGAAACCGAATATAGAGTCCATTTTATACCCTTTCCTCAATTTCGTATTGAATGTTTCTATTCTTTATCCATCTTACTCCTAAAAGATCAATAAATGCCCGCCAAGCCCGATTTCGAATATTATATTTTGAATGACCAAATCTTCTTGGATGATGGGAAACAGGAACTTCGATAACTCGATAACCCCTCATTTTCACCAGGGTAGAAAGGAATCGATGCATTCCATTAAAAATTGGAATTTCATTTATACACTCTCGTTTAAAGGCACGAAGCGTACAAGCACTATCCTTAATCTCTTCTCCACTTAACCGATTCCTGATGGAATTGGCAATCTTAGAAGAAATTTTTTTCAGCCAGGAGTCTTGCCTTTTTATTCTCCACCCTGTGGCCATGTCGTATTGACCTAAATATCCCAATAATTTCGGAATATCAATAGGATCATTTTGAAGGTCTGAATCTAAGGTTACAATGATCTTCCCTCGGGTTTCTTTAAATCCTGCATAGAGTGCAGTACTAAGCCCCCGATTTTCCTTTAATCCAATCATTCTTATTTGTGGATATTTAGAAGCAAATTCCTTAAGAATTCTTCGACTTCCATCTGTACTTCCATCATCCACAAAAATAACTTCGTGCGGAGATCCAAATTGATTGAGAACCTCTAAGAGTTTTGGGATGAGGATAAGAAGATTCTCTTCTTCGTTAAAAACCGGTATTACGATCGATACTTCAATGGCCTCGTTCATATTCATGGAACTAATGGTTTGAAATCAAAACAATATCATCTCCCCCCACACTTCTCCTTGAGATTAATTGGACGCTCGGCCTTTCCTCGGTCCTTTGGAGGGCCAAAAAATCTCTGTATTTAAGGAGGCAGAAAACTCTTTCTTGAGAATTTAAAAATCGAAGGAGATCCTCTTTACTCTCTAATTCCAAAATGGGTACAATGCCAGTATAAAAATTGTAAGGACCTGTGCCAAAACCTCCATATAGGGCTACCTTTTCACCAGGATGAATTCTTGAGGTAATCTCCCGGGAGATGAAACGAGCAGATTTATAAGGATTAACCAATGGGAAAACAACCCTTTCTATATAAAAAAATCCCAAAGCCACTGTTCCTACAATAAGAAAGAAGAGACCCGCTCGAGACTTAATTCGGTTAAGAAAGAAAAGAATAAGACCTCCCCCAATAAGAAGGAGAGCTATAGGGAGACTATAAGGGAGATAGGAAGGAAACTTCATAGAAACGGCCCAAGGAATGACGGCACCTAAAATCAAAGTAAAGCCCATCCATCCATAGAGAGGGAATGTAACCCATTCAGCTCTAACCGATTTAAAAGAGGAAGAGATATAGTCATCCCAAAGTTTCCCCACTAAAATGGAAGCGGCTGGAAAAAGTGGAAGAAGGTAGAGTCCCCTCTTCCCCTTAGAAATAGAGAAAAACAAAAAAACTACTAAAAACCATATCCATAAGAAGAAAAATTCTCTTCTATAATGCTTCATCTCCTTAGAATAAAGATAAATAATCGCTCCAGGAAGAAAAATAATCCAAGGTAAAAAATTCATTGGAAAATTATAGAGATAGTAATAAAAAGGATGGACGTGACTCCACCCTTTAGCAAAGCGATCTACTGTATGGATAACAAGGGTCTCTCTTAAAAAATACTCACCTCCCTTAAGAAGAGCAGGAATATACCATGAAAAGATCATTCCGATACATAGAGCCAGTCCAGAGAGAAGTCTCATATTTTTGATTCCATTCCAATCTTTAAGGATAACGAGATAAATTAAAGAAATTAATAGTGGTAGAATAAACCCTATAGGCCCTTTGACTAATGTGGCTAAGGCCATTCCAATATAAAATCCATAAATAGAAAACCGATCCGTCGATGGCAGCTTTTGATACCATCGGAAAAAACAGAACAATGAGGTTGTAATAAAAAAGGTTAAAGTAGTATCCATGTTTGCACGGGTTGATAGATAGGTAAATTGAAAACTGGTGGCTAATATGAATCCGGATAAGAATCCTGTTCGGGAGGAAAAAAGGTTTTTACTCATTAAGAAGATCATCAAAACTGTTAGTGTTCCAAATAGGGCCGAAGGAAATCTTACTGAGAAAGAAGTAAATCCATTCCAGAGAAAAGAGGATAGACCAATAATCCAGAAAAAGAGGGGGGGTTTATCTGCATATACCTTGCCGTTAAAATGCATTAAAATCCAATCTCCCACCTGTATCATTTCTCTTGCTACCTGAGCATATCGGGGCTCATCCGGGTTCCAGAGATCCCATCGATTTAGATTTAAAAAATAGAAGAATAGGCAGAAGCCTAAAAGGAAAAAAAATTGGCTCCACTTCTGTAGATAAATTTTATAAATTTTATTGATATCCAATCTTAATCCATCCTTTCGAGATTCATTGAAATCAAAACGAGTTTACTATTTTTATATTCCTTGTACTTAAATTTTTTAACCAAAGATAACGCGGCCTCCCTTCTTCGAATTTCTTCGTAAACTGGCTCTGGCATCAAAATCAGTATCTTTTGTTTTTTATCAATTTGATTTGAAACAGTTCGCATCTCTCTGAGGTTCGGTATAATACGATCTAGATAAAAGTTTATCTCCTCTAATGTAGACTTATCTAATCGATAGCCAAACAGAGGGGACTCTTTAATCAACGGCCTTAATTCTTCTGCAAGTACCATTCCAGGTGAATAGGTTAAGTCTTTTTTAATCCAATAGATTTCCCGAACATGCCATAGGGAAGTAAAAAATAATATAGCTATCAGAAAAAATAAAAATTTTCTTTTCCATATCCCTCCTATTATTAAGGCCAATGGTGGTAGAACGGGAAGGAGATATCTGGAAGTCCTATATTTAAAGAGACTTAAACCGACAAATAGAAATAGAAACCAAATGAGAAAAAGGGAATTCCTGGAATTCAATAACCAATCCTTTTCTTTATATAGGGATAAAAATAAAAAAGGAAGAAGAAGGGACCACGGGAAGAATTGCCCCCAAATCTCAATAAAATAAAAATAAAAAGGGGCCCTCCGTGTTAGAATTTGATTTTCTTTTAATAACCTCAACCACTCGTCAAAACCAACTCGTGAGATGAATTGAATAAACCAAGGGAAAACGGTCAGAATAAGGATAAGATAACCAAGGAGAAATTTTTTACTCCTCCAAATTTGAAACTGCCTTTCCTTGATAAGAAAAACGGCTACGATCCCAAGAGGGATTAAACCAAAGGGTCCCTTCGTTAATACACCCAGTCCCGTGGAAAAGAAAGAAAGGCTATAAAAGAGGTAAGATCTCTTTGTCGATTCCTCATACCCTTTATGAAAAAAATACAAAGAGAGAATGATAAAAAGGCAAAGTAGGATATCGGTTTTGGCTAATCTGGATTGATAAAAATATTGATAACTTGAAAGAAGGACCCCCCCTGCTATGATTCCACACTGTGCTGTTCCGTAAACCTTCTTTCCCCAAAGGAAAAGAATAAGGACTCCCATCCAACCCGAAAGGGCTGCGGGTAATTTTGCAAGGAAAGGCGTAACTGTTCCATAAAGTGAAGAGGGGATGGCTATAAGCCAGAAAAGAAGGGGGGGCTTGTCAATAAAGATTTCCCCATTCAAATGGGGAACTACCCACTCTCCTGATCGAATCATCTCCCTGGCTACTTCTGCATAGCGAAGATAGCCGTGATTTTCAAGGCTTCTGGCTCCCAAATTTAAAAAAAATACAATCCCACAACACAGGATGAATAAAAGAATGACCCATTTTTCTCTTTCCTTTCCGTCTTTCACATCTAATCCTTTTAAATGGAAGTAACCCAGGACGGAAGTCTGATCGGATCTCCTTTATAGCCTCTCTTCAATTTCATAATCGATATGACGACTCTTCATCCATCGGACAGCTAAAAGATCAACGAAAGCCCTCCACATTCGATTCCAAGTTGTATATTTTGAAGCCCCAAATTTTCGGGGATGGTGAGAAACCGGTATTTCAATAACACGAAACCCTTCCATTTTTACCAAGGTGGGCATGAAACGATGCATTCCTTTATAAAATTTAATGTTCTGGAGACACTCCCTTTTATAAGCCCGAAATGTACATCCACTGTCCTTAATTCTCTCTCCACTGATCCAGTTTCTAATCAAGTTAGCAATCTTTGATGTAATCCGTTTCACAAAGGAGTCCTCCCTTTTCTGACGCCAACCGGTAACCATATCATACTCTTTGAGATATTCGATCATTTTTGGAATGTCCTTGGGATCATTCTGTAAGTCAGCATCCATCGTAATAATAATTTCCCCTCTTGCCTCACTTATCCCTGCCGCTCCTGCAGCCGTTTCCCCACAATTTTTTCTAAATCCAATTACTCGCATTTCAGGGTACTCCTTCACCATCTTCTTAAGGACAAGACGGCTTTGGTCAACACTCCCATCATCAACAAATATTATCTCATAAACCTTTCCCAAGGAACGAAGAACTTCTGTGATTTGAGGGATTAAAATCGGGAGATTCTCTTCTTCATTATAAACAGGAACAACTACAGAGATCTCAATCTTCTCATTCATGAGACACCAAAAAGATTAATAAATTAATGTCCAATGGACTTGCTCTCATTAAAAAACTCTCGAATGGCTTTACAAACAAAGTCTACCTTCTCTTTTTCAAGCTCAGGATAGATGGGTAAAGAAAGGATTTTCTTTACCTTATCTTCCGTCTCCGCCAAAGGATTTTGCTTGCCCAATATCCTTAATACAGCAGGTTGTTGATGGTTAGGGATAGGGTAATGAATGCCCGTTTGAATCCCTTTCTTTTTTAAAAACTCGGCAAGCCTATCTCTTTGAGGTGTTTGGATGACGTAAAGATGATATACAGCTTCAGCCCAATCTCTTTGTTTAGGAGTGATGATGGGAATTCCCTTCAATCCCTCATCATACCACTGCGCAATTCTTCTTCGAGCCTCATTAAACCCGTTTAATTTTGAAAGTTGCACTCTCCCTATAGCGGCCTGAATCTCATTAAACCTTAAATTATATCCAACGAGTTCATGTTCATACTTCTGCATTCTTCCATGATCCCTTAACATTTTACACCTCTGGGCAAGACTATCCTCAGAGGTGACGATCATCCCTCCGTCTCCGAAAACAGTAAGGTTTTTTGAAGGATAAAATGAGAAACATCCCGCCACTCCTATTGATCCTACTTTTTTCCCTTTATATTTAGCCCCATGAGCCTGACAGCAATCCTCTATAATGAACAGGTGATATTCTCTTGATAATTGAAGGATCGGATCCATATCAACAGGATGACCATAAAGATGAACAGGGATGATTCCTTTTATTCTCACTTTCGAATTCGAACTCTTCTCAAGAATCTCCTTAATATGGGATGGATCCGTGGTAAAGGTTTCATCGATATCGACAAAAATAGGAGTTGCGCCTACATGAAAAATGGGTTCCACGGTCGGGAAAGCCGTGAGAGAAGGAACAAGAATGCCATCTCCTTCACCCACTCCTAAGGCTTTCAAACAAAGAAAAAGAGCAGAGGTTCCTGAAGAAGTCAGGATTGCATGTTTGACCCCAATAAATTGGGCAAACTCTTTTTCAAATTCTTTACATTGGGTTCCCAAGATATATTGTCCTGAATCCACGATTTCTAAAACACGATCTCTAATCTCTTGATTAATATAGGGTTTCGAGAGAGGAATGTTCATTTTTTTACTCCTTTCTCTAAACATCAAAGATGATCCCATTCAATCTCTATTCTCCTCCCCTTCCGTGAGGATTCGTAGCAAACTTCGACCACTTTTAATGCTTCATATCCTGCTTGTCCATCGGCTAAAGGCTTAGTTCGATTCTTTACCGAATCAAGAAAAGCTTTTAATTCGATTCTCAAGGGCTCTTCAGCTCCAAAGGGAATAATTTGAGTTTCACCCTCCATGGCTACATATCTCTCCCCCTGTTTCTCATGTCTATTATTACAAAAAATAAGAGTGTTTTTTTGGAAATCACAATACAGACTAGCTTGGTCTCCAATAATAGCAATATCCCTTTTCCGCTCAGGGGGCATATATCCTGCTTCTATAACCACCAGTGTTTCTCCATATTCTAATACAGATACCGAGGTGTCATCAAAAGGAAGGTCAAGATAGTTCTTTATAACAGCGGTTACGGCATCAGGAGAGGAATTAAAAAAATAATTGAAGAGGTCGAAATAATGGATCGAATCAGTATGGGTCACTCCCACATCCATTCTGGGCCTTTTAAAACCCATAAAATGA